>CAYWNN010000023.1:0-7722 GCA_964459685.1 uncultured Coriobacteriaceae bacterium | reverse complement strand
GTAGATATGACATGATCTGTTGGTTTATTTTTCTTTAATGCGGCCCATATACCAAGAAGAATACCTAGTGGTACAGAAATAATAACTGCCCAGATATTAATAGAAATAGTAGTTGGAAGTCGAGATGCAATAATCGACATCGAATTAGCACCAACTTGAATGGAGGTTGATGTACCCCACTCCCACTTAGTAAATACATTAGTTAACCAAGCAAAATATTGTTCTATTATCGGTCTTTGATAGAAATAAGCTGTTATACCAATATTTGTACCAGCACTAGTAAATAGCAAACTACCATATCCATCCTGTGGTGTATCAAAACTTAAAACATATCCTTGTGTGACCTGATCTGCATAATATCTATACCTATCAATTGCTTGTCCAACTGGTTCTTGGAAAGGAAGCAATTTCACAAGGAAAAAAGTAACAGATACAATGATGAATGTCGTAATAAATGCTAGAATAACTCTCTTTAATACATATTTCCGCATAAATCCATTTTCCTCTAAATGCTTATAATTTTACCATAGATAACTTTTTAATAAATATTTATATTTATTAAAAATATGGCTAATTATATCACGTTTATATAATTTCAAAAAGCCACCTCCTCAAGAGGTGGCTTCGTTTTAGAATTAATCTTGAGTGATAAGATTAGAATTCAACATAGTAGGTTGAAGAGATTGTGTATCCTTCACTTCCTGTTGCTTCATCTGCACCATATGTTGTATATAAACCAAGAACAACATATGTATCAGTTAAATCAGTTGTTGTAACATCACTACTTAAACCAGTCAAACTTGAAGTTAATGTTAATGGAACATATAACTTAAGTGTTCCTGATCCAGTTGGAAGTTCATCTGTGATATTTAATTCTCCATTAGAAGTGTCATATAGTGTTGCATATGTTGATAAAGCAAGGTTTACAACAACAGTATCAGAGCCAGATGTTCCAACAAATGTGAAGACATCGTTTGAATCAACTGCAAATTTCATTTGAGTTGCTGCTGCTTCAGCTGCTTTGGTATAAGTGATTGTATATTCAACAAGAGAACTATTACTATTTGTTGTAGAAGAAACATAACTTAGTGCTAATGGATCATCAAGCACTTTTCCATCACTACCGATAACAACACCATTATTTGCAGCTTCCCAAAGTCCATCATATGACCATTTAAGTCCATCATAGTAGATGACCTTTCCTTCTTCTTCATTGAGTTCATCTGTATCTCCAATCCAGTTTAATGTGAATCCAGATGAGTTATCAGATTTTAAAACTTCCATAAATCCAAGTGGATCTAATGAATCACCTGTAATTGCACCAAAAGCAAGATCGAAGTTACCTTTAAAGATAACATTGTAATATACATCAGATGCGGTAGCAGATCCTTGATCTTGTGTAAATACAATTCTAAATCCTTTTTGATATGCATCGGTTGCTTCAAATGCAGTTTGCCAGAAAGCTAGGATATCATTACCATAATCTTGAGGATCTGTTGTGTTTCTCCAAGAAATTTCAATAACACCTAGGTTGTTACTGTCTCTATCAGTTCCACCATATTCAGCTGTCGTATAATCCTCATAAGCATCAAAGTCAGTATCTGGATCTGCGATAACTTCTTCAATCGCTTGATCCATAAGTGCGACAGCAACGTCGAAGTTATATCCATAAGTTTCTGGTGATTTATCAGCTAGATTACCTTGATGTTGTGCAGTATCGTTATATGATAAACCTTCTTCTGGTTGCCAAGTATATGCATCTGCAAAGTAATCTTGAGATGGAATTATTCCTCTATTATCTGCATATGTTTCTCTATCAAATGCGAATGATAGAGCATTAACAAACTTATCATTAGACATTAATGGATTAACTTGATAGTATCCTTCTTCATCTTGACCATTAGGATTTGTTCCATTTACACCAAATATTGCTTCCCATTCTTCTTGGGTTGTAGTGTTAACATTAAGTTTTAAAACAGTGTCACCTTGAGTGGTGGTTGTACGTGGATCGTCTTTGTATTGTGAAATATAATCTTCATAGATACTAGCTGCATCAAGATTTCCATTTAAGAATTCTTCGAAAGCTTTACTTTCACCAGCCTCATAGAAATGGTATGCAATACCTTCAATGCTCGAATCGAATCTGCCTGGTTCAAAGGTATCACAATAAGAATCATTTCTACTATATTCAATTAGGTAATCACCAACACTATCAAGAACATATTCACCAACACTCAATACATTTTCATGTACATCTCCATGAGATTGACTTGTAATACCATATGCATTTTGAAGACCATCATATACAAGATCATCTAATTCAGATGAACTAACACTTGTAGCTGCAGTATATGTACCACTTGCAATAGTTGTAATAAAATCAAGTGGGATTGGTGATGTAAGAGTATCCGATAATGCATACATCGCATCAAATTCTGTTAGAGGTGTATCTAGTGTAAATGTGATACATGGAGCATCAGGTGTGCTTGGATCTTCATCTAAACCAATATCTAATCCAACAAGACTGAAGAATGGATCTGATGATGTTAATGTAGCACTAATATTTGCACTAGAAGTTGTTGCTGCAGAATATGAAGCTGCACCTTTTAATGTTGAGTCATATGAAGCAGAGATGAAATCTGCATGACGTGCAAGATTAAAATATCCATTAATTAAGAAGATGTATGGATATACATAGTCTAAAATTGAAACTGGTCTTCCATTGAAGGCATCATAATATCTAGAGCTTTCAGATGTGGTGTAATATAAACCATCAGTTGCTCTATCTTCATAATCTTCACTATAACTAGTTCCATCATATTCATATCCAGTTTTAAGATAGATTCTAAACTGAGTTGCTAAACCAGCAGAGTTTTTATTTAATGCGATTGGTCTATTTAGTTGAGTCTCATCTAGACTTGAATACATATTATCAGTTGATGGGACTTCAAGTGCAAGTTGAGGATACCATTCATATCCATCCTTTGTATCGTTCATCTTAACAGAGTAGTATTGACCAGCGATATGTTCATAAAGAGCATTTGTTGTTGATCCAACATCATCTAAATAGTTAACTGAACCTTCATGACTATTACTAAAGTAAGTATGATAATAGTTTTCTGTACCTTCATCAGTATAATTTTCATTTGGAGATAATAATTTACCTTCTTCTAATATTCCAAAACCATATCCAGAGATATAGTTCTCAGTTCCTTTTTCAACACGCTCATCATACATGACATATCCACCATTTTCATAAAATGGGATACCAGTTAAGTTATTATCATATGCATACTCTTCAAGTTTACCTAAGATTTCAAGTTTATCTTCATAACTTTCACCAGCATAGATATGAGCTCCAGTTGCTGTTGAACCTTCAACAACAGTAATTGTTACTTCTTTTGTTGCATCCTCTTCATATCCACCAAAATCTTCACAGGTAACAGAGATAGTGGTTTCGCCTACACCTAATGCTGTTATTTTTCCATTTTCATCAACTGTTGCAACAAGTGGATCAGATGATTCATATTCAAATAAAGCATTAGTACTCTCAGTTGATGGAGTTACATCAGTTGTAACAACATGTATCGATTCTCCAACAACAAGTGATTTAGAAGATGTTAACTCAATATCAAAGCTAGTAACACCTTCCCAAGTTGGTTCTGTACCAGTTGATGGTTCATTTGGAGTAACTGAATCATTAGATGAGCCACAACTTGCGAGCAACCCTCCAGCTCCAGCAATTATCACTAGCGAAGCTAGTGACATCAATAAACGTTTTTTCTTCATAAATTTTGCCTCCCAATAATTCATAATTTAATTGTTTATTGACAAATACAATTAAATAAAACCCTCTACATAAAATGTAAAGTTATTAAATTTTTAATGATAAAAAATTTTTGTAAAGCAATTTTTTAATATTTTAATACACTCTTTTTGCTAGTTTTTATAAAAGGAAGAGGAAAAGGCAATTTATATTGGTCAAATGCATTTAGGGATGTACCTCACTTATAGATGCTGATAAAATGCATTTAAAAGAAATAGTCCTATTGTTACTGCTTCTAACATAAAATCTTCGTTATTTTCAGAAAATTCCTTGCAAATCTCACCTTTTTTTATAAAAAATAGTGTTTTTAACACTATTGGTTCTTTAACAAATTCGGGTATAGCTGTAATAGCGTTAAATATTGAAACACCCGAATTTGTTAAAGAGCCCAAAATAAAAAGCCTTCCAAATGGAAGGCTTAGTTTGACTGCTATTTTCTCTTAATTAAATGAGATAGTGCCAGCTGATGGAATAGTATAACTTGATGAGATTGTTATACCTTCTGTGTCTGCATCACTTGCATAGTATGTTGTATAAATTTCTAAGTATATAGATACACTTGTTAGATCAGTAGCAGTAATAGGGTTATCTAAGTATGTTAAATCTGTTGATAAAGTATAAGGAATATATATGTCAATAATACCACCAGCTTGATCATCAGTTAATGGATCTGTGAGACTACCTGAGGTATCTAGTACCGCATACTCTTCTAATGATAAATTGAATGTAACAGTTTCTGTATCGCTACCATTTGTATATGTACCAGTAACAGTGAAGGTTTCATCTGAGAGACCTTCTTCTGTTGTAAGTCTCATAGTAGCTCCAGCTGCATCAACTGCTTTCCTATAATTTATAGCTATCCAAATAACTTCTTCATCATTCCGTGTTGTTTGCATATTATCAGCATATGTCATAGTAACAGGATTATCGACAAGTTGATAGTTAGTACTACTTATAATAGCTCCATTATTTGCAGCTTCCCATAGTCCATCAAATGACCATTTCTTTCCATCGTAGTAGATAACCTTTCCATCTTCTTCATCGATAACATCAGTATCACCAGAATAGTTAAGAGTAAATCCTGCATCGTTATTTGATTGTAAGACTTCCATAAATCCAAGTGGATCAAGAGTCATACCTGAGATAGATCCAAATCCGATATCATATAAACCATAGCTCATAGTGTTATAGACATCTTGATAGTTTGAAGTTCCTGCAACTTGAGTAAATGAGATTCTAAATCCTTTTTGATATGCATCAGTTGCTTCAAAAGCTGCTTGCCAATATCCAAGAATTTCATCACCATAATCATCTGGATCGGTTGTGTTCATCCAAGAGATTTGAATGATACCTTTATCGTTTGTGCCTCTAGATGTACCGTTGTAGTTTGTATAATCGATATATCCATCAAAGTTACCTGCATTAATTTCTTCTTCAATTGCTTGATCCATGAGTGCGACAGCAACGTCGAAGTTATATCCATATGTTTCTGGAGATCTATCAGCTAGGTTTCCGATATGTTGATCTGTCTCGTTATATGAATAACCTTGTTCTGGCTCCCACATATACGCATCTGCGAAGTAATCTTGTGAAGGGACATAACCTCTATTGTATGCAAATGTTTCTCTATCAATTGCATATGATAATGCTTGAACAAACTTATCATTGCTCATAAGAGGATTACAATTCCAAGTTCCTTGTCCGTCATTATAGTTATCTCCACCATAACCAAATATTGCTTCCCATTCATCTTGTGTACAAGAATTAACATTTAATTTGAATGTAGATTCACCTTGAGTAACAGTGGTACGTGGATCATCTCTATATTGATCGATGTAATCTTGAGGAATAGAGATTGCATCAAAGTAATCTAATTCAATAAATTGTTCAAATGCAGAGTTAGAATCGGTCAGCATCGAAGAAAGATAATGTAGATTCACACCTTCAATTGATGAATGATATCTTCCTTGTTCAAATTTATCGATAAAATCAGCATTTCTTGAATATCTAATTTCAAATGTATCAGAATAATCTAAAATATGTGTTCCAACAGTTATCATATTATCTACAGGTGTTGTACCTGTAACAGTATAACTTTTACCATATGCATCTTTAATACCAGCATTAGCATCGCCATCACCAATTTCTTCTAAGAAGTCCATTGAAATTGGTGATACAAGAGTTGTTGATAATGCATACATAGCATCAAATTCAGATAATGGTTTATTTAATGTGAATGTGATACATGGAGCATCAGGTGAGCTTGGATCACCATCTAAACCAATATCAATTCCAACTATGTCAAAAAATTGTGCTTTAGTTTGTTCATCAGTAATATCACTGTTGCTCCTTGTAGCATTGTAGAATGATCTTGCTCCTTTTAATGTTCCATCACTTGAATCAGAGATCATATCGCTAGATCTTGCTAACCCAACACTTCCATTTAAAAGAGCCATATATGGTGTGACATAGTCTTCAATTGAGACTGGTGTGTTATCAAATTCATCATAATAGTCAGATTCTGTGGACATTTGATAGAACAGACCATTAGTATCATCTCTATTTGCATATGTTTCACTATAGTTACCTTGAACACCATCCCATTTATATCCAGTTTTTAGATAAATTCTATATTGTGTAGCTAAACCAGTAGATGCATTCTTATTTAAAGCAACTGGTCTATTTAGTTGAGTTGATGTTAAAGACGATGCTGGTATATCTGGATCAGTTGATGAAAACTCGTTTGCAAGCTGAGGATACCATTCATATCCATCTTTTGTAGAGTTCATTCTTGTTGAATAATATGATCCAGCAACATAACTATATAAATCAGAAGTGACAGATCCAGTATCATCTAAATAGTTAAATTTACCAGCATTACTTGTACCAGCATATGAATGATAATAATATCCATAACCTGACTCTTCATAATATGAGTTTGGTGCTGTAAATTGACCTTCGGCTAAAATACCAAATCCATATCCTGAGATGTATGTTTCTGTTCCTTTTGTGATACGATCGTTATACATGACGTATCCACCAGATTCAAAAAGGGTTATACCAGTTAAATTGTTATTTAACGCATACTCTTCAAGTTTTCCAAGAATTTCTAAAGAATCTTCATAATCTGAACCTGCGTAGGTGTATGCACCAGTAGCATAACTTGCTTCACCTGATACTGTGACATCAACAGTTTTGGTTTCTTCTCCAACATCCCCACCAAAGTTATCACAGGTGACTGATATTGTTGCAGTTCCTGCTGATACACCAGTGATTTTTCCATTGTCATCTACAGTTGCAACGGATGAATCGTTTGAATCATATACAAAAAGAGCTTCTTCATAATTGGTTGGTGAAACAACTGTTGGGACAACAGAGATAGTTTCACCTACAGATATGTCTTTAGATGAGCTAAGACCGATGCTAAATTCAACGATTTCACCATCGTTTGTTGTGCCTGTACCACCTGGATTTGGATTTTCAGTAGTATCCCTATCACAGCTAACGAGGTATCCAACAGCTCCTCCAATAATAACAAGAGAAGCTAGGGCATGTATTAACCTATTTTTCTTCATTTACTTTTTCCTCCTTAAGTTTTTTGTTTGTATATATAGTTCTAATATCCTTTCTAATATCAGTATATATCTTATATCTATTTATTTTTTATACAAATATAATTCTTAGTTTTATTAAGAATAGCTTTGACCACCAACATATATATAGATGATTGCTGATACTAGTAATATCAGACCAACTATCATATAAGGTAGAAATATAAACCTATTCTTCTTTCTTTTCTCTTTTTTAGCCTCGGTATATTCATATACACCATGATAGTTTTCTCCTTCATATTTTTGCATTAAACTTTTAAATCTTGATCCGTTATATGCAATTAA
>CAYWNN010000022.1:0-7834 GCA_964459685.1 uncultured Coriobacteriaceae bacterium | reverse complement strand
CCACTGCTAGCAAACGTGTACCTCAATGAGTTCGACAAGGAGTTTGAGAAACGGGATCTCACTCAGATAATACCCCAGGATTATCATGGCCACGAGAGAGTTGCGGTCTGCAATGGAGCGAATGCAAGTGTCAATCTCATTGAAAATTACGCCTGCATATTCCATACTGTACACGTCGCCAGTCCTGTTATTTTTTGCGCATAGTGGATTGCCGGACAATCAATTCACTTTTCAATACCAGCTTTCTGGTGGCGGTGTCGGGGTACTTGATCCGATCAAGTAACACTTCCATGCCCTCCGATCCGATCTGATAAAGGGGCTGGGCGATTGTGGAAAGTGGAACACGAAGATACTTTGCGAAATCAATACCGTCGTATCCCATAAGGCAGATGTCCTCGGGAATGTTCAGCCCCATCTCCAGAAGCGCCTCCATGGCACCAATGGCCATAGTATCGCAGGCACAGACCACTGCGTCGTATTTGTGCAGTTCCGATGCGACCTGGTACATCATGTTGTATCCGGCTTCCGGCACGGACTTGGTTTCCAGAAATCTGCACTGCGTGTTGGGGATTTTGTAGTCCCGCAAAGCCTGGGTGTAGCCTTTCAGACGTTCCTGACTGCTTAGTGAGTGTTCGATCAGGACGAAGAGAAAGGACTTACAGCCCTGCTGCACTAGGTGCTCCACACACTGATAACCGCCGAGGTAGTTGTCGTTGATGACGGTATCCACGTTGGACTCTTCATTTTGCCGCATCAGCATGGTGAATGGAATCCCGAGGCTTTGCAGCCACTCGACATCCTCCGGCAGGTAAAGACCCGGCGCCACCAGAAGGAGGCCGTCGATTCGCTTGCTAACCAACGTTTTGATCGCGTTTCGCTCGAGTTCGACATTGCGATTCGTGTTGGCAATAATGACGCTGTAGTCCCGTGTGTTTGTCACATCCTGAATTCCATGAAGAATTTTTGTCATGACCATTTCTGAGCTGTCGGATAAAACGACTCCCACAGTCCGTGTCTCGGAGACGCGTAGCCCCTTGGCAACCAAATTCTGGGAGTAGTTCAGCTGTTTTGCGATCTTTTGAATGCGAAGCCGGGTGGTTTCTGATACGCCGCGCTGGTTATTCAGGGCTTTAGAGACGGTCATGGCGGATACGCCGGCTTCCTGTGCAATATCTTTCAGGGTGGCTTTTTTCATCGTTGCTCACCTTAATATATTTATCGTTAAGCCATAAGTAAAACTCAAAAAATGCAGGAATAGCAAGGGATTCCCCGGCTATGGCTGAAGCCGAAAATCACTGCAATATTGCATATCTCTTTTATCGTTAAATCAATCATACAATGTAAAATAATTGCCGTCAATAGATTTTGGAGAGAAATAAGAATATAAACAGCTGAATTATATAGTTTTAACGTAGAAAAACAAAACGTATGAATAACATTTGATCTATAATTTAGTGATTTATTCTAAATTAATAGTTTGAGATTTGTTATTATAAACGAAATAAGAAAATCTTCGCAAAGATATATTGACACTATTCACAATAAAATTTATAATGCCACCATCTGAAGCATGGTTAACGTTAACCCTATTCAAATCAAGGTGAAAATAAGACATAGGAGTTCCCCGCGTTCACATAGTCTTCTCGCCTGAATTTGAAATTTTACAGTAGTTAGGGGGGAGAAACACAGGGATTTTTAGCGGAAACAGGAAGAAACACAGGAAACTATAAATTTGAGAGGAGTCATTTATGAAAATTTGGAAGGAGTCATTTATGAAAAAACTGATTGCGCTGCTCTTGGTTCTGGTGTTCATGTTGAGTCTTACTGCCTGCGGCAAAGATGACGCCACTGCCGACACCTCGGACGGTTCCGCCGGTACAGAAGGTTCCGCTGCGGACACCACAGATTCTGGCAAACAGATTGTTAAGGTCGGCTTTGACTTGCCGTTTACCGGCAGTGCTGCAGATCAGGTCAGCGACTACCAGCAGGGTGTCATGATGGCACTGGAGGACTTGGAAGCTTCCGGTGCGCTGGATTACTATGAATTTGAATTCATCTGGGAAGATGACAAAGCGGATGTTACCGAGGCTATGAACTGTGTCAACAAGCTGATCTATGAAGAAGAGGTTCATATTCTCTGCGGTCCATTCCAGTCCACCATTTCCACTGCTTGTGCCAATATCTGGGAGGAAGCCGGAGTCTGCGCGGTTGTTCCGGGATGGGCGCCTTCCCTAACGCAAAGTGGTTACCAGTATACCATTCGCAGCAACCCTAACGATCAGATTGCCTGCAATACTGTGATCAGTCACATGGTGGAAACCATGGGCTATGAAAAAATCGCAATGATTTACATTAACGATGAGCAGGGCCAGCCCGGCTACGACTACAGTGTAGCGGCACTTTCAGAATATGGTATGGAGCTGTGCGCCGCTGAAACCTTCACGTCCGATGACAAGGACATGACTGGCCAGCTGATGCGGATTCGTGAAGCGGAACCGGAGGCGATTTTCTACTACGGCGGTTCCGTTGCCGACGCTGCGGTCTGCATGCAGCAAATCTACGACCTGTTTGGGGACTCTGTAGCGGTCTACGCTTCCACCATTGTAGGGCAGGGCAGCTTTGTGGAGCTGGTCGAGCCGGAGGTTTATGAAGACATCATCTTCTTTACCGGTTGGGCACCCAACGATCGAACCGAATTTGAATCCGAGTTTACTGAGCGCTTCCGCGAGTGGAAGGGCGAGGATCCTTCCGACTTGCCTTGCCGTGGATACGACGCGCTGATGATCATTGCTACGGCTTTGGACAGCATGGGTGAATTCGACGTGAACAGTGAGACGTTCCGCGACGATCTGAATACCGCCATGCACCAGGTACAGTATGAGGGCTTGCAAGGGACCTTCCAGTTTGACGAGACCGGCGACGGCTTGGATAGCTGCCTGTTGGTACAGTATCAGGACGGTGTGCAGACAATCCTGAGCTGAGACCTGACTAGGGGGGAGTACGGACCACTCGTCTGGAATTCCCCTTTTTCCAAAGTATTCTTTATAGAGAGTTATAGAGAGTGAACTTTGAAGTTTGAAAAAATAAAATCTCCCCGTATGATGTATATGAGTTTCGCGACTTAATACATCTGAATACAAAGGAGGATAAAGGCATGAATTTCTTTCTTCAGTGTCTGGTGAGTGGCGTTGCCATCGGCAGCATCTACATCATGCTGGCGCTGGGCTATACGATTATTTTCAGTACCATGAAGATGTCACATTTTGCACAAGGCGACTTCTTTATGATCGGTGCATTCCTGGGATATACCTTCTTTATGGCGCTGAATCTGCCTCTGGTGGTGGCGGTCATTATGGCTGTGATCGGCACAGTTGCGGTATTGCTGATCGTGGAACGGCTGGCGTACCGGAAATTATACCATGGCGACGGCATCTATCTGATCCTTTCCACCATAGGTGTCGGAATCTTTTTGCGAAATCTGGCACAGATTGTCTGGAGTGCAGAAACGCTTCCGTTTGATTCTGTGTTTAAGCAGTCCACGTTCAATTTCGGCGGTGTTGTCGTAAACTCGCAATATGTAGCCATCATTGCAGTCTGCCTGATTCTCATGGTGCTGTTGTATCTCTTTATGATGAAAACCAAAACCGGCGTTGCCATGCAAGCGGTTTCCATGAACCGCACTGCCGCAGCGCTGGCCGGTATCAACATTCCCAAAATTATTCAGGTGTCCTACGTCATTGCCGCCGGTTTGGCAGCGGTGGCAGGCTTCCTGCTGGCGCCTATCTACCGGGTGTATGCCACCATGGGTGTCACTGTCGGTACAAAGGCGTTGACGGCCGCCATCCTCGGAGGATTCGGCGATGTCCGCGGCGCTATGGTCGGTGGCCTTCTGCTCGGCATCATTGAAACCCTGGGCAGTGCTTATATTTCCTCTGGTTACCGGGATGCGTTCTCTTTCCTGGTGTTAATCATTGTGCTAATGATTCGACCCCAGGGCCTGTTCGGCAAGGCCAGAATCACGAAAGTATAGTATGTGGAGGAGAGATTATGCTGAAACAGAAACTCACCCTCAAAAATTTTGCAATTCTGGCTGTCGTAGCCATCGGGCCGTTCCTGCCGCGCATTTTTGGCGGCAACAACTACATCATCCAGGTTTTCACAACCATTCTGCTCTATGTCATCATGTCCACGGCGCTGAACTTGCTGCTAGGTTATTCCGGACAGATTTCTATGGGCAATGCTGCGTTTTACGGCATCGGCGCATATGCTACAGGTCTTCTGGTCTCGCGGTGCAACGCCTCTTTCTGGATTTGCTTCCCGGCCTCAATTGTGATCTGTTTCCTGTCCGGTCTGATTATTGGCTTTCCAAGCAAGAAGTTGGGTGCCATTTTCCTGGCGTTTGTGACCATCGCGTTCAACAATATTATTAACCTTGTCATGATTAACTGGGATGCGGTTACAGGCGGCGCAATGGGAATGCGTCTGGATGCACTGAGCCTGTTCGGCCATGAACTCTCGAGAATAGAGTTTTATTGGCTGACCTACGGAATCATGCTACTGATCCTCCTGATTTTCTACAGCCTGATTCGTTCGCGCACCGGCCGCGCACTCGTGGCAATCAAAGGGAATCCCATTGCCGCCAGCGCCATGGGAATCAACGTCAACAGCTTTAAGCTGCTGACGTTCGGAATCGCTGCGGCAATGACCGGCGCGGCAGGCTGCCTATATGCCTACATGGTTCAGTACATCAGCCCCAATATGTTTACAACCGACCTCTCAACCAAAGTGCTCACCATGGTGATCATTGGCGGCCTCGGCAGTTTGAACGGCGGCCTGGTCGGTGCGGTTCTGCTGGGCCTTGCCACGGAGCTACTGCGGGAGTTTGGCGATTATCAGATGGTTGCTTATGGCCTTGCGATTGTCGTGTTGCTTCAATTTGCACCGCGTGGGATTATGGGCGGCGTGGAGAAACTGAAAGAGCGTTATCTGGCCGCACGTGCCAAGCGGCAGGCCGTTAGGAGGTGATCGTTGTGGCAATTCTTGAAGTACAGAACGTTTCCATGCGGTTTGGCGGTCTAGTAGCTGTGGATTCGGTCAATATGACGGTAGAATCTGGAGAAATCCATCTGCTGATCGGCCCCAATGGCGCGGGCAAGACCACTCTGTTCAATGTAATCTCCGGGATTTACATTCCCACGTCAGGAAGCGTGTTCATGAACGGAAAAGACATCTCTAAGTTGGCCAGTCACAGTGTGACACGCCATGGTATTGCCCGCACATTCCAAAATATCCTGCTGTTCGACGACATGCCGGCCATTGAGAACGTTATGGTCGGTGCACATTCACAGATCAGAAGCAACATTGTGACGGATATTCTAAAGACCCGGCATGTGCGCATGGAAGAGGAGCGGAACCGCGCGCGTGCAGAGGAAATCCTGAAATTTCTAGGCCTGTATGAAAAGCGCAATCTCAACGCCGGCAATTTGCCGTATGGGCAGAAGCGGCTGCTGGAAATTGCTCGTTCCATGGCTTCCGATCCGATGGTGCTGATGCTGGACGAACCGGCGGCTGGCATGAACGTGGCGGAAACCAGTGAGCTGATGGAAACCATTCGGCGAATCCGGGATCGGGGCATTACAGTGGTTGTTGTGGAGCATGACATGCGTCTGGTGGCGGAAATTGCTGATGTCATTACGGTTCTGGATCACGGCAAGAAGATCGCCGAGGGTGAAGCTGCAGCCGTTCTCAGTGATCCCAACGTGGTGGAAGCGTATTTGGGAAAGGAGGAGGACGACTGATGTTGTTGGAAGTCAAAGACCTAGAAGTTTCCTATGGCTTGATCCAGGCGCTTCAAGGCGTCTCCCTGCAGGTACGAGAAGGGGAAATCGTCACTATTATCGGTGCCAATGGTGCTGGCAAAACCACGCTATTGCACACAATTTCAGGTTTACTGCATCCCCAGAAGGGGTCCATTCTCTACAACGGCGAAGATATCACCAAATGGTCCACGGATCGGATTGTGGCTGCCGGTATCATTCAGGTGCCGGAAGGTCGGCAGATTTTCAGTGAGCTTTCCGTGCTGGAAAACATGAAAATGGGTGCTTTTTCCCAAAAGAAAGTGAATCGTGAAGATCTGGAGCGACTGTTTGTATATTTCCCGAGATTGCGTGAACGAATTCACCAAAAGGGTGGCAGCCTTTCCGGCGGAGAGCAGCAGATGTTGGCAATGGCGCGCGCCTTGATGGGCCGTCCGAAGCTATTGATTCTCGACGAGCCCTCCATGGGTCTGGCACCAATTGTTGTGAAAGATATTTTTAAAATCATTGGTGAGATCAAGGAAGCCGGCACAACCATTGTGCTCATCGAGCAGAATGCGAAGCTGGCGTTGAAAATTGCGGACTACGCCTATGTATTGGAAACCGGCACCGTCCAACTTGCGGGTCCCACCGAGAAGCTGCGGAATGATCCGGAGGTGCAAAAGATCTTCCTGGGTGGCTGAACCGTGAGATCATATAAGTCCGCGGCCTTTCCGCGGCAGAAAGGATACCGTGATATGACGTACACCAAGGAAACCATCCTTCAGGCAAGCCTGGCGGAGTTGATAGAGATGGCCATTGAAACCTATCAAAGCGAAGAGAATCAGCGGCGGCTGCACGCGCCGGATCGAATCCGCTTTATCACAGGCATCGGGCGGTCAGTGTTTTCCAAGGCATTTGGGTTCCGGACCATGGAGTATTACAACAATCCCGAGATATGCCTTAGGGCGCAGCTCCAGTGGAAATTGTATACATACCATGTGATCCGCGACAGCAACTATTTCGACCTGGATGTGGGCATCGACTATTCCACCGCATACGAACCCAGCCTTTTTGGTATGCAGTATCTGCACTCCGAGGGCATGGAGCCTACCTATGGCAATTCCATCTTGGAAGAGGCTGCGGATTACAGGAACCTGGAACTTCCGGATTTCTACAAATCCGGTCTCATGCCCAAGGTACACGAAATGTATCAGGCGTTGCAGGAACTATGCGGCAAGAAGTTGCGTGTCTTTTTTCCCGGCTGGTCCCGAGGGCCGTGGAGTACAGCAACCATAATCAGGGGCTTCCAGGGAATCTTTGAGGATGCGCTAGTGGAACCTGAAGATCTGCATGAGTTAATGCAGTTTGTTGTGGACAGCCGGATCCACTGGGAAAACCAGCGCTGCCAATTTCTGGGGATTGACCCTACGGATCGTACATATCGCTGGAAGTATATCGCGTACCGCCACAACTTTAACAGCGATATGTTCGAGGATGAAGTGGACGGCAAGATGTTCTCCAAGAAGATCTTTGACGAGTTTGTTCTCCCCTACACCGAGCAGCTTTGTGATTACTACGGCGGCATTGGCTATTACCACAGCTGCGGCGACCTGACAAATTTCTTTCCGAGCATGTACCCTGCCCTGGATATCTTCGGTTTGCAGCATGTGAGTAGTTGGACAGATTACCAGAAGGCGGCGGAGATTGTTCCGCAAAATGTGGTGCTGCAATATTCCTTGCACACGACCAAGGAAGCCCTTGGCGCCTCGGACACACTTCTCGTAGATAAGTTCCGCTACTTGATGGACCATGCCAACGGGCATCGTGTAGACATCTGCGCCGACGCTCTTTATGAGGGCAGTTGGGATATTTTGGAGCGTGCGGAACATATTCGGGAAATCTTCCAGGAAATAGCTCCGTCGTACAATTAATGAAATAAGGAGTATGGGTATGAAATTGCAAGGCCGGATTGCAGTTGTGACCGGAGCGGCACAGGGAATAGGATTCGCCATCGCCAGTCGCCTGAATGAGGAAGG
>CAYWNN010000021.1:2507-7863 GCA_964459685.1 uncultured Coriobacteriaceae bacterium | reverse complement strand
GTACAGCGCGTTCCCAAAACAGAGAGCCAGGGCCGCATTCAAACATCAACCGCCACTGTTGCGGTATTGCCAGAGGCTGATGATATCGACATTCAAATTGCTCCTGAGGACCTGCGCATCGATACCTACTGCGCATCAGGACCTGGTGGACAGGGAGTGAACACCACCTACTCTGCGGTACGCATTACGCACCTGCCAACCAACACGGTAGTGCAGTCGCAAGACCAGCGTTCGCAAATTCAAAACCGTGAGGTATGCATGCAGATGCTGCGTGCGCGCCTTTACGAGCGCGAGCTTGAGCGTCAGCAGGCAGAGCAGGGAGCCGAGCGTCTGTCTCAAATAGGGCACGGCAATCGTTCTGAGAAAATTCGTACCTACAACCAGCCACAAGATAGGGTTACCGATCACAGGATTGGTTTTAATAGCACCTACAATTCAGTGCTTTTGGGCGATGGGCTTCCTTCGCTTATCGAGGCACTTGCCGCCTCGGAGCGTGCAGAGAAATTGGCTCGGGCTGTTTAAGGCATGACTCAACATCAACAGACATTAACAAACAGCCAAATATCGCATGTTCAAATACCGCATGTTGGCATAGATATTGGTTCCACCACCACAAAAGTAGTGGTTGTGGAGCCTGGCTCTACCTCGGCTTTGTACAGCGAGTATCGCCGCCACTGCGGCATGCAGGCGCAAAGCGTGCACGATGCGCTTCTGCGCGTACAGGAGCGCTTTGGCGACACGATACGCGTTGCCTTTTCGGGCTCGGGTGCGGCTCCTATAGCAGAGCGTCTTGATGCTCCCTTCATTCAGGAAGTGGTTGCCAATGCTCAAACCCTGCGCCAGTTTTACCCTGAGACGCGCTGTGCTATTGAACTTGGTGGTCAAGATGCCAAGATGATATTTTTCCGCCGTAACAATACGACTGGCCAGCTTGAAGTGTCGGATATGCGCATGAACGGCTCGTGTGCGGGTGGCACGGGAGCCTTCATCGACGAGGTGGCATCGCTGCTTAAAGTTCCTATAGAGGAATTTGATAGCCTTGCGAGCCAGGGCAGCACGGTGTACGAAATATCGGGGCGCTGTGGCGTGTATGCCAAAACAGATATTCAGCCGCTTCTAAACCAAGGCGTTGCCAAATCGGATTTGGCGCTTTCTGCCTGCCATGCCATCGCCAAGCAAACCATTGGTGGTCTTGCACAGGGTCTTACTATTGAAGCGCCGGTGGTGTTTGAAGGGGGTCCGCTTACCTTTAACCCTACGTTGGTACGCGTGTTCTGTGAGCGCTTAGACCTTTCCGAGCCATCTCACATCATCATTCCCGACAGCCCAGAAACTGTTGTAGCACTTGGTGCCGCTTTGTCTTTGAGCGATATGTTTGCCGAGGATGAGCGCGTGTTGAATGTGCCAGAAGCGATTGAGCTGCTTGCTTCTACGCCTGCGACGAGCCTTGGTGAGGGCGCAGCGGGCTCAAGTGTGGGCGAGGCTGGCACGCTCGCGCGTCCGCTGTTTGCAAACGAAGAAGAGCGCCGCGACTTTGAGCGCCGCCATGCAAACGACATTCAAGGCATAACAGAGCTTGATGCCAAGATCTCGCATGTTCGGGCGTACCTTGGTATCGACTCTGGTTCTACTACCACAAAGTTTGCGCTGCTTACTGAAGATGGCCAGCTTATCGATGCTTTTTATGCTAACAATACGGGACAGCCCCTAGACGTAGCGCGTACGGCTTTACTCGAGCTGCGTGACCGCTGGCAAAAGTCTGGTAAAAAGCTCGAGATACTGGGCTGTGGCACCTGTGGCTATGGTGAGTTGCTGTTTAACACTGCCTTTCATGCCGACTACCACACCGTAGAAACGGTGGCTCACGTTGAGGCGACGCGCCGATATGTGCCCGACGCCTCCTTTGTGCTTGATATCGGCGGGCAGGACATGAAGGCCATATGGCTCGACGATGGGGTTATCTCAGACATTGTGGTAAACGAGGCATGTTCGTCGGGCTGTGGCTCCTTTTTAGAGAACTTTGCAGCTACTCTCAATATCCCTACTACTCAAATCGCTGCTTCAGCATTTCGCTCGACCGCCCCTGCCGAGCTGGGAAGTCGCTGCACGGTGTTTATGAACTCAAGCATTATTACCGAGCAGCGCAATGGCAAAACACCCGATGACATCATGGCGGGGCTGTGTCGCTCCATTGTGGCAAACGTGTTCACCAAGGTTATTCGCATGTCCAATTTGGATTCCTTGGGCAATCGCATCGTGGTGCAGGGCGGCACCTTCAACAACGATGCCGTGCTGCACGCGCTTGAGGAGTACCTGGGCAAGCATGTACAGCGTGCACCCTATCCAGGCCTTATGGGAGCAATCGGTGTTGCCTTACTTACCCAGCGTTACATGCGCCAAAAAGCCCAAAAGCAGGCAGGTGAGCAAGCGCATGATGTGCAAGGGGAGTCATCACGAGAAGAACTGCCGCAATCCAGCTTTATTGGGCTCGATGCGCTTGAGGATTTCTCTTATACACAAGAATCGGGTTTGATATGTCCGTTTTGCGCCAACCACTGCAACCGAACGCTGGTGAGCTTTGCGGATGGCTCATCCTTTGTTACGGGCAATCGCTGCCCCAAAGGTGAGGTTATTGGCAACCTACAAGATGAGGCAGTGCGTGAGAAGCTGCGTGCGGTTTCAAAGCAGTTGTCGCAGGTTCCCAATATGTTTGAAATTCGTGAAAAGCTCCTGTTTGAAAAGCGCAAGCCTCAAGCCTTGTGCGAGCCGCGAAACATCACCATCGGAATTGCACGCGCGCTTGCAACCTGGGATACCTTTGCCTTTTGGGATGTGTTTTGGCAAAGCCTTGGATTTACGGTTAAACTCTCCCGTCCGTCTTCTCGGGATATGTATGAACGCGGCCTACCTTCGGTAGCTTCAGACACCATTTGCTTTCCTGCGAAACTCGTACACGGACATGTGCTCGATCTCATGGACGACAACGTAGACCGCATTTTTATGCCCATCATTACGGCGGTACCTACCGAAAATATCCAATCTACGAGCAAGTGGATGTGTGCGGTTGTGAAAGGCTACCCCATGGTGGTACGCACATCGGATAACCCCGATGAAACGTCCAATATTTCACTGGATACGCCGCTGTTTCACTGGTATGAGCTCGAAGACAGAGATGCACAGCTTACACGCTATATGCAAGATACCTTCGGCATCTCTCCTGAGCTTACCGCACAAGCCATTCAAGCGGGCGATGCAGCACAAAAAGACTTCCAAGAACGTCTCGTGGCAGAAGGTACGCGCATTATCGAGCAGGTAGAGCAAGACGGTGGCTATGCGGTGGTACTCGCGGGGCGTCCGTATCATAATGACCCGCTGGTAAATCACGACATTCCGCGCCTGTTCTGCGAGATGGGCATACCGGTGCTGAGCTGCGATGCGCTGCCCGCCACAAACGAGGTTGACCTATCAGCCAGCCGGCTCGATATCGTTAACAACTTCCATGCTCGCATGCTCTCTTCTGCTCTTATTGCTGCGCGCAGTCCTCACCTGGAATACGCGCAAATCGTGAGCTTTGGCTGCGGGCACGATGCCTACCTTTCCGACGAAATCGTGCGTCTTATGCGTGAAACCTCAGATTCGGTGCCGCTCATTCTTAAGGTAGACGAGTCCGACATACAAGGTCCTTTGCGTATTCGGGTGCGCTCCTTTGTAGAAACGCTTGCCATGCGGCGCAGCGCTCACGCAAGTCCAGTACCACAGGAGCTGCCCGACCCATACCCGGTGAAGTTCACAAAAGAAGACAAAAAACGCGTGCTTTTGATACCCAATGTTTCTCACGCCTTTGCAGAGCTCTTAAGTGCAGCGATGTCGTGTCAGGGAATACACTGCGTGCCCTTGGATATAGGGCGAGGCAAAGCGATTCGTATGGGCAAGCAATATGTACATAACGATATTTGCTTCCCTGCGCAAGTAAGCATTGGCGAGGCTTTGGCAGAGCTCGACAGTGGCAAGTACGACAATGCAGAGGTTGCGGTGGCTACCTCAAAATACATCGGTGACTGTCGTCTTACGCATTACACGCCGCTTTTGAGAAAGGCGCTCGACGACGCCGGATACGCAGATGTTCCCATCATCGATACCGATAATGTCGACGCGCACAACATTCATCCTGGCTTCAAGCTTGGTATACGCGCATCTCTTAAGGTAGTGCTGGGACTTCCCATGATTGATGCTCTTGAGGGGCTGCTGCGAAAAATTAGGCCCTACGAGCTAGAAGAAGGAGCTACTCAAGCAGCTTTTGATAAGGCGATGGCGGTGCTTATTCGCGCCGTATCTCGCTCGGGAATCATTGGGATTACCCAAGCCTTTCGCAAGAGCATCGATATCATGTGCGAGGTGCGCTACGACCGAACACAGCTTCGTCCAACCGTGCTCATTGTGGGTGAGTTGCTGCTGAACTTTCACCCTGGCGCTAACCACGACATAGAGCTGTATCTTGAGAAAAACGGCTTCGAGATAATCGAAGCCAAGCTTACCGACGTTATTCGGAAAACGTACTTTTATAAGCATGCTCAAGATACCGAATACCACGTGAGCTTGCCTGCTGCTGAGCGTGCTTGGAATGCCATGGCGGATAACCTGTTTGAGTTTTCGCACAACATTGCGGACCGCATTGCTCGACGTCACCCACTGTATGAGCCGCCAACACGGCTGCCAGAGCTGGTAAAGGCCAGCGACCCCATTATTCACCACACCTTCGATGCGGGGGAGGGCGTGCTTATTTCGGCTGAGATTATAGAGTGCGCAAAACAAGGCTGTCGTGATTTCATCATCTTAGGACCCTTTGGATGCTTGCCTAACCACGTGGTTGGTCGTGGCATTGTGGGACAGCTGCGCAAACGTTACCCCGACGCACGCTTTTTAGCGCTAGACTACGACCCGGATGTGAGCCAGGCTAACATAGAAAACCGCTTACAGATGCTGGTTATGAATGCCAAAGAAGCGGCTCGTCAGCATACGAAGGAGTAGTGGGGGCAGTGCAGCGTTGCCCGCAGGCATATGACCAGACGGAAGACAATGCTGCGCCCTGGAGCGATGCTGTGCCCCAGTTGGGTGAGCTGCTCGACTGGACATGCTCCTATCTTGAGCGTGCGGGCGACGAGCATCCGCGTCTGTCGGCAGAGCTGATTCTTTCGTCTGTACTTACCCTGTCGCGCTCTGAGCTTTATCTCAGCTTTAGCAGAGAACTTACGCAAGAAGAACTGCATGCTGTATGTGAGGCAGTTGAAAGACGTGCTACCGGAGAGCCAATTCAATACATCTTGGGCGAGACGAGCTTTCGCCACATAGTGCTGCG
>CAYWNN010000021.1:0-2407 GCA_964459685.1 uncultured Coriobacteriaceae bacterium | reverse complement strand
AAAGAGGGCAGCACTGTTGATATTGTTGAATGCAATCTTGCAGATGCGGTGAGTGAGGCACAGCACAAGCATTTTGATGTGCTCGTGTCCAACCCGCCGTACATTCCTGTTGAAGTGCTCAACAACGAAGTTCCTGCAGAAGTGGTTAATTTCGAGCCGCATCTTGCTTTGGATGGTGGTACAGATGGCCTCGATGTGTTTCGTAACATCTTGATGTTGGCGCCAAAGGCACTTGCATCTGGCGGTGCGCTTTGCGTTGAGCTGTTCGAGGGCTCTCTTGAAGATGCCAAGCATCTGGTGTTGCAGCAAGGCGGCTGGCAGCAGGTAGACATCGTTGAGGACTTCACCCATCGTCCGCGTGTGCTCGTTGCAAGGCGAAAGAATGATTGCAGCACTTGTGACGCAAACACGAAGCAGCAGGCGCGCCTTCTGCAGGAAGGCGCGCAAAAGGAGCCGTACCATGACTAAGCTTGTGCACATTACACAAGGCGAGCCTTGCTGTGACCTCGTTGAGCAGGCAGGAGATATCCTGAAAGCAGGCGGGGTAACAATCTTTCCAACCGACTCGGTGTATGGCATTGCCTGTGCGGCTCTTCCAAACAACCAAGGTCATAGGCGTATCTTCGCTCTCAAGCAGCGCGACCCTTCGCTTACCTTGCCGCTGCTTATAAGTTCAGCTGAGGAGCTGGAGCTGTGGGCAGGCTCAATAAACACTGCAGCGCGCACGCTTGCGCAAGCATTTTGGCCAGGAGCACTTACGCTCATTGTTGAGGCATCCGAAGCACTCCCTCAAGAATATGTACGCCCCAACAATACGGTGGCGCTCCGCGTGCCTGCCTATAAGCTCGTGTGCGATATCGCGGAATACGTAGGCGTACCTCTCGCAACCACGAGCGCCAATATCCACGGCATGCCTTCACCTACGAATGCAAACGAACTCGACAAGGCATTACTCAAGGGAGTAGACCTTACGCTTGATGGTGGGTCAACCTCTTTGGGGCTGGCTTCAACCATTGTTGATGTAACGCAAGAGCTTCCAAAAATCGTGCGTACGGGCGCAATTAGTGCTTCGCACATCATGGAGGTACTCTCGAGCGCTCAATAGTTTCGTTTAACCGATTTATTCTTGCGGGCTTACGCATTGTTCATTATTTGCGTTACGCTTTGAGGGATATAAGCTCTGCACATAGCTCTAGTAATTCGTTGTAAGTTGCGGATGTAATTACTAGACGTCAGTATGGCCAGTTTCAGGGAAGGAATCATGGGAAAAACCTACGCAATCAATTTCGACCAGCCCGACAGCAATGTGGTGGCATGTGCTGCCGAAGCAATCGCGCAGGAAGGAGTTGTGCTATTCCCGTGTGACACTGCCTATACCATTGGAACCTTGCCCCAGGCAGTAAGTCATATACCGAAAGGCGTTGAGCGTCTTTTCAGCTTTAAAAAGCGCGGAGGGGCTCCTTCCTTTCCTTGGCTTATTGAATCTGCCGCAAGCATTGATATTTATGGTGACAGCGTATCCGATGAGGCGCATAAACTCATTGAAGGCCTCTGGCCAGGGGGTATCTCAATAGTAGTAACTGCGTCGAGTGAAGTGCCGCGTACCCTCGCACATATCGATGGGACGATATCTCTGCGTATGAGCTCGAGTCCGGTGGTGTTAGCACTGCTCAAACAGCTCAAGCGCCCCATGGTTTCAACCGGCGCAAACGTTCATGGAGCGCCTTCACCTTTAGTGTTTACCGATGTAGCCCAAGAGATTGTAGACGTTGTCGACATTGCTTTAGATGCAGGCGAATACGCCGGTATAGGGCGTCCCACTATCGTAGATTGTGCCCACGGGCCCGCACGCATTTTGCGTGGGGGAGCGGTGACTCAAGAAGAAATAGAAGAAGTTTTGGGCTACCGAATGCCTGTGGTCTAGGAGCTTATTGCCAGCTTTGGCTGGTGGTGCAGTCTCCGCAACGTAGTATCAACGCACAACGTACGGGGAGGTAGGCATGGCGACCATCGTAGACGATGTTCTCGACAGGCTCAGGATAACTCGTGGCTCGTATACCGGTGACAGGCCTGCCACTGGAGATCGTGGGTATATTCTTACGCTCGATGCAGGCACAACAAGCGTGCGTGCCATTCTGTTCGACGAATATGGTATGAAGGTTGCTCAGGCTCAGCGTCCCATTAGAAGCATCTTTTTGAGGCCTGGCTGGGTAGAGCAAGACCCTAACGAAATATTGTCACGTCAAATTGCCTGCATGATTGAGGTGCAGTTTAAAAGTGGTATTCACTCCGACCGCATTGAGGCGGTGGGCATCACCAATCAGCGCGAAACAGTTGTTATGTGGGACCGCACAACGGGAGAGCCCATTTACAACGCCATTGTGTGGCAATGCCGAAGAACTGCCTC
>CAYWNN010000020.1:0-7964 GCA_964459685.1 uncultured Coriobacteriaceae bacterium | reverse complement strand
GCCTGCTTTCCAGTTTGCCCAAGCACAGCCATCAAGCGTTGATACGCCAAAAAGCGGACGCTGTAGGGCGCAGGCAAGACCTTTTGCCGTTGCAATTCCTATGCGCACACCCGTAAAAGAACCAGGACCACGCCCGACAACAACGGTATCAATATCATTCCAAGCAAGACGAGCCGCTTTAAGCACTTGTTCACAGGTACCAACCAACTCTACATTGGCTTGTCGCATACAGTCGTGGTCAGCCTGAGCAAGAAGTTCTACATGAGCTGCGGCATCCTTTGATACGCGTCCTGCCGCACAGCATAGTCTGTTGGAAGAGGTATCAAGAGCAAGTACGGTATGCGACTCATTCGACGCTTCAGCGAACGCATCTTCTACTACACGCGCAGCCTGCACGTCTTGTGCAGAAGATATAGCTGCTGTTCTTAGTGTGTCTGTCATATTTAATGTGATGCCTCTTGTACTAAGGCATCAAGCTTGCTAGTAATGTCGGAGGAGTGCAAATCACAGGCAATCATGCGTACCAGCCGCATTGATGTTTGCTCTCCTTGCGCTGTTTCATCCATACGCTCAATAAAGATGTCAAGGCGCTCTTCTCCCAGCTGGCGAGCGAATAGCTCTCCCCACTCGATTAAGCACACGCCTTCGCCAAGAATGTCGAATATGCCCGTGTCTTCCAGCTCTTCTGGACCAGCAAGTCGATACAAATCTACATGATAAAGGGGCATTTCTGTGCCCTGATAGGCATTCATGATGGCAAAGGTTGGACTGGTTACGTCCTCGTCTACTCCAAGCCCGCGTGCTACTCCTTTTGAAAACTGTGTTTTGCCAGCACCAAGGCTCCCGCTCAGCACTACAAGGTCCCCCGATTGCAACAATGACCCCAAAAGCTCCCCTAAATGCTTCATGGCATCCGGAGAACTTACTGCATACGTTGCATTGTCAACAAGGGCAATCCCTTTATGTGCCTGCTCACACATTGCGCTGTCCTTCTTTGTTCTGTTTTCCTTCATGCTGCTATTCTTTTTCGTGCGACGATTCTTCTTCGGGCTGGACGTCTTCGCAATGTCCCTGTCCGGCTGGATGCTCTTTGAGCCACGCCCCCAGCATCCTCATATCATCTTCTAGCAATGGTAACCACTGAGCATGGTAAATAGTAGCCGCAGGATGAAAGGTTGGCATAACTAAAAAGTGCCCTGCTGTATAAAACTTGCCGCGCATCTTCGTGACGCCAACTTCGCTATGCAGCACAAACTGTGTCGCAAAGTTGCCGAGACATACTAAAACATCGGGCCAGATGCTGCGAATTTGCTCACGAAGAAAGGGTGCGCAGGCATTAATTTCTTCGGGAAGAGGATTACGGTTGTTGGGTGGGCGACACTTAATAACATTAGCGATGTATATTTCCTCACGCGTTAAACCCGCCAGCCCCAAAAGCGAATCGAGACGCTTCCCTGCAGCTCCTACAAAGGGTTCTCCTTGTAAGTCCTCGTTTTTGCCGGGGCCCTCCCCCACAAACATAACGCGGGCATGAGGGTTTCCCACACCAAATACCAAGTTGGTACGCGTTTGACCAAGCTGACATAGCTGACAGTTGCCCATTACACGCTGTATTTCTTCTAAGCTTACCTCGCGCGGGCTTTGGCGCTCATGACCAGGAATATGCATTACGCCCATAGTTGCACCTTACACATACACTTTTTCTAGACGCATGCCAAAATCGCATGCTACTTCGTAGTTGATGGTTTCGCGCAACTTTGCCATATCGTCAAGAGTGATGCAGCGCGACTTATCACGGCCAATAATAGTAACTACATCGCCGTATGAGATGGCGTGAGCGGGCTCCACGGCACGAATAGGATTAACGTCTACCGCAATCATAAACGCATCCATGCAAATTGCGCCAACTTGGCGGCACGGCTGCCCATCGACAAGTACGCTCATCTTTCCCGAAAGATTTCTCGATAAGCCATCGGCATACCCTACCGGCACGGTAGCAATTTGTATGTTGCGACGAGGCACGCGATAAGTCATTCCATAGCTCACCCCTGCACCAATCTCGGGTGATTCAACACGGGTGATACGAGCGCGCACGCTCATAACGGGTTCAAGCTCAAGCAAGGACTCTGTTGTTTGAGCACTGTGCAATCCATACAAACCCAGCCCAACGCGCACCATGTCGAAATGGGCCTCGGGATGCAAAATGGAGCCAGGGGTGTTATCGGCGTGGACAATCCCTGTTTCAAAGCCAGCTTCACGCAATGCAGCAACAGCCTTATTAAAGCGATCGAGCTGCAATTCGAAATCCCAATCGCTGACAACATCGGCAGTAGCAAAGTGTGTAAATGTTCCTACACACTCCAAACCACGATGAAAGTCGATGTTTTCTCTAAAGTTCACAACATTGTTCCAGGTAACGCCGGAGCGATTCATTCCTGTTTCAACTGCGAGGTGGTACTTGGCAGTTGTGTCAAAATGCGCAGCACACTCTCCTAGGGCAAGTGCATACTCACAGGTAGACACCGCAGTGCGCAAATCGTAGCTCACCACCAGCTCGACGCTATCTATGGGTGGCTCACTGAGAACAAGGATGGGGCTTTGAATGCCTCCTTCGCGCAGCTTAACTGCCTCTTGAACGGTAGCCACCGCAAATTGATCGGCTCCTGCCGCACGCATAATCTTGGCACACTGAACCGCACCATGCCCGTAGGCATCGGCTTTAACCACCGCCATCAAACGGGTGCGGTTACCAATAACATCCTTGAATGCACGAACGTTGCGCCGAAGCGCCCCCTGGTTTATTTCAACCCAAGCCCATCGTGTCGTTGGACATACCTGCTGTGCCATGAAAGCCTCCAAGAGGTGACATACACACTTACGCCGTATGAGGGTCTGTTTCGTCTGGGAAGGCAGCTCTATCCTCAACAGCATCGGCGGCAAGACCAATTGCATCGATTATATCGGTAGCCATTGCACCTCTGGAACCAAAACGCTGCGCGGCAATGGATCCTGCATAGCCGTGTATCTCACAAGCCAAAGCGCTCATCAGTGCAAGGTTCTTGTAGTTTTTGGTGCGAGCAAGGAGTGCTCCAAGGATGCCTGCGAGCACATCGCCCGTTCCTGCTGTTGCAAGCGATGACGGACCCGGCTTTGGCAAAAGCGCGTTGTCTACCCCCACACATGCTGTTGCGTTTCCCTTTGCAACAACAACAAACTCGCTGCCTCCGTTGCTCCACACAATACGACGTGCCGCTTCAAGGGAGGCGGTAAGTGAGCTGGGAGGCGTATCGCTTAAGCCCATAAGACGACCCAGCTCGCGCCGGTGCGGCGTAAGAATGAGCGGCGCTGGACGACGAATGATTTCGGGGAAGGAATCAAGGCGGTTCGAGGTGAGACGCGCAAGACAGTTGAGTGCATCGGCATCCATAACAAGTGGTGCTGACGAGGCAATCAAACGCGAGCACACGGCAACAGAGCCTGAGCTTACTCGCATGCCGGGACCAACAATGGTAGCCGATGAGCGCTCGGCTAAGTTTGCAAGCGATGGCGCTGCCTCTGCCTCGAAGGTACCCCCTGCACTACTGGGCAAGCCTATTACAGGAATCTCTACGAGATGAGACTGCACCTGAGAAAGAATGGCTGAAGGTACCGCAAGTGTTACGTAGCCAGCACCTGCGCGAGCAGCCGCACGCGCTGCCAATATGGCTGCACCCGGATAGCGCGCAGAGCCTGCAACTACCAGCACCGAGCCGCGAGAATACTTATCGTGTGTGTTGGTGGGTGGGTCGATAACATCGATATAGTCTGTGCCCTCACAGCGCCATGCCACAGGGTCTGCCTCTAAAACGAGCGGGTATGCTTCCTCTGCTAAGGGAGCAACCACGATAGCACCGCAAACATCGCGCCCCATATCGGCAAGCAAACCTGGCTTTAAGGCAATCATGGTACAGGTAACATCTGCTATAACGCAGCCACCCGGCGCCATGCCCGTTTGCGCGGAGAGCCCTGAAGGAACATCGGCAGAAACCACGCGCACGCCAGAGCTGTTAATAACGCTCATCCATATATCAAAGGGAGCAGAAGGGCTTCCATGAAAACCAGTGCCAAGCATTGCGTCTACTACAACGTCGGCTCCTTGCAACAAGCTTTCAAGTTCGTCGCGCGGCGGCCCCACAAGTACCTCTACCCCAGCATTGATTGCGCTGTTTGACACCAAAGGACATAGGTCGCCTTTAAGATCTGCTTGTTCAACAGGGCTTATCACTACTACCTTGCACCCTGCTTTCAGCAGGTTCTCGGCAGCAACCCATCCATCGCCACCGTTGTTACCAAAGCCAACAAACACAACAACACGTTGTACGTCTTCAAGACGCATTACTTCATGTGCGACCGATGCGCCGGCACGCCGCATAAGCTCAATGAGGCTTACACCGCGCTGTTCTAGTCCGTGTTCAACTCGACGTATATCCTCAATGTTGAGCACCGGTTGCATACATTACCTCACTTCTCCATAGCCTTATGAGCGTCCTCAGACTCCTCGCCTTGAGGCTCACGAGCGCCGGGTGTGTCAACTCTAAACTCACCAGCGCCGACCGCCTTAGGCTCAAGCTCATCATCACCATCTTCGAACTCTAAGCGCTGCTGTATAAGAGAGCCAGACAGCTCTGCAAGTTGTGTTTGCTCCAGTTCATACATCAGCAGACGAGCCTCACGAAAGCTTGCATTGAGCTCTTGCAGTGGATCAGCCTTGTCTTTGCGTTTGGGGCGCACTTCCTCACGCAGGGCTACGGCATTGGCAACCGCAAGCTCATGCGTGTGCGTAAGCGATAGAGCCACCTGCTCTATTCCCTGCTCTTGAGCGGCACGCTTGGCTCCTCCGCGCAAGATGGCATAGGGACGTCCATCCTCGGCGCGACCCACCGAAACATCCTGGACCCCAACGCCGTTGCCAAAGCCAAGCCCCAGCGCTTTGAGCACCGCTTCACGCGCGGCAAAACGAGCGGCATAATGCGTAGCAGGACGAGAGCTCGCGTCACAATAGGCGCGCTCCTCTTCGGTAAAAACCTTAGCGCAAAATGAAGGGGTACGCTGCATCACGCGCTCCATGCGCGCGATCTCTACCATATCAACCCCAATACCTGCTAACGGCACTATTTACTCCACTGTTACCGACTTGGCAAGGTTGCGTGGCTTGTCAACATCGCGATTACGATCAACCGATACAAAGCGCGCCAAAAGCTGCAGATGCACCACAGCCGGAATTGCTGCCATAGTTTCCTCAGTCATCTGTGGGATCCACAGGACTTGGTCGCACTGTGCAGCAACATCTTCATCGCCGTCGGTGGCAACAGCTATTACCACCGCGCCGCGCGCCTTAACCTCCTGCACATTGGAGAGCATCTTTTGCCGCGTGGTGTCGTTAGGAATAATCGCAACAATTGGATAGCCGTCCTCAACCAGGCTAATGGAGCCGTGCTTCATCTCACCTGCAGGATAAGCCTCGGCATGTAGATAGCTCAACTCTTTGAGCTTGAGTGCTCCTTCTTGAGCTGTTGTGGCATTGGTACCACGACCCAAGAACAAGCTGGAGTTCCAACCTTCAAACACCCGGGCAGCGGCACGATCTTGCCAGCTGCGCGCAAGTACCTCACGAACAGCATCGGGTACCTCGCACAAGGCGTCGTACTTTTGGCGCACTTCGTCGAGTGTCATATGACCGGTGTGATGCGCCAAATACAGAGCAAACAAGAATGCCGCTACCATCTGCGAGGTATAGGCCTTGGTGGAAGCCACACAAATTTCAGGTCCTGCTTGGACGTAAATGGTGCCATCTGCCTCACGCGCTGCGGTGCAGCCGATAACGTTGCATATAGAGAATACGCGGCAACCCATCTGGCGCATCCTGCGCGCAGCAATCAAGGTATCTGCTGTTTCTCCCGACTGAGTAATAACCACGCAGAGCGTGTTTTTACTTGCAATGATGTTGGAGTACACAAACTCACTGGCAATTTCCACCGATACCGGAATGTGAGCCCAGCCCTCGATGATGTCCTTGGCGATGAGACCCACATGATAGGACGTGCCACAGGCAACAACGTATATGCGGTCGATAGCAGCAATTTCTTCATCAGTCATATGCAGCTCATCAAGCACAATGCCATGCTCGTCAAGGCGATTGGCAAGCAAGCGCTCAATGGCCTCGGGCTGCTCGGCTACTTCCTTACTCATAAAGTCGGGATAGCCGCCGCGCTTTGCCTCAGAAGCACTCCAGTTCACGTCAATGGTAGTGGGCTTCACAACGCTTCTGCCCTCAGCATCGATAACGTGTATCTTGCCGTCTTGGGTGAGACGTGCCAGCTGACCATCTTGAAGCTGGGTAATGTGGCGCGACTTGTCGATAATCGCCGTAATATCAGACGCACAATAGGCACCATCTTCAGTAGCAGTAAGCACGAGGGGTGAGTTCTTACGTGCGCACACTAAGGTGCCGGGCTGTGTAACACATTCAACCGCAATGGCCCACGAGCCCTCCAGCCTTGCGACAGCAATACGAGTTGCCTCGAGCAGATCGCCTTTGGCAGGTCCTTCCATAGACTCCTCAATAAGGTGAACAATAACCTCGGAATCGGTATCGCTTGCCAGCTGATGGCCACCGGAAATGAGCTCTTCGCGCAGCTCGCGGAAGTTTTCGACAATACCGTTATGCACCAGTGCAATGTCGCCGGCGCAGCTGCGGTGTGGATGTGCATTTTTATCACTTGGAGCGCCGTGAGTTGCCCAACGCGTATGCGCAATACCTGTGCTTCCTAGCAGGTTTGCTTGTTCGCAGCGCTCAACAAGCGTTGCAACACGGCCAGCGCACTTAACGCCGTGCAGGGCATTATCCTGCCCAAGCACTTCGATGCCTGCAGAGTCATAACCTCGATATTCGAGCGTAGCAAGACCCTCAAGCAAAAATGGTGCTGCCTCTTTGGTCCCGGTATAACCAACAATTCCGCACATAAACATCTCTCCTTGAACAAGCACGCATACTTAGCTAATAAATGACTCCAAGGCTTTACATACCAGGTCGTTCGCCTTGCGACACAGCGCCTCGTCGGGAGCTTCTGCAAGCACGCGAACAACAGGCTCGGTACCACTCGCACGCACAAGCACTCGACCATTTCCACCCATGAGTTCTTCAGCCTCTTTCACCGCTGCACGTACCTCTTCGGATGCCATTGCAGCATCCTGATTAGATACTCTTACGTTATCGAGTCGTTGTGGATAAAGCACAACGGGGCGCACAAGTGTGGCAAGCGATTCGCGCTGCACCTGCACCGCCTCCATAATGCGCAGACTCGTCATGATGCCGTCACCGGTAGTTCCATAATCGCTAAAGATAATATGGCCCGACTGCTCACCACCCAAGGTGTATCCGTGTTTGCTCATGCATGCATGCACAAAGCGGTCGCCTACCGCAGCCTTCTCATAGGCTATGCCCGCTTCGTCGAAGGCGCGGAAAAGCCCGAGGTTACTCATAACAGTAGGCACCACGGTATCTGCTACCAAGCGACCGTACTTTGCCATATACCGTGCACATAGATACAAGATAAGGTCACCATCGACCACATGACCATTTTCGTCTACCGCAATGCAGCGATCGGCATCGCCATCGTAGGCAAAGCCAACATCGAGCTGATTGCGCACGACATATTCCTGTAGGTACTCTATATGGGTAGAGCCACAGTTTACGTTGATGTTAAAGCCGTTGGGGGCGTTGTTAATAACATGGACATCAGCACCCAAGGCATCGAACACAGGCTTTGCTACGCTTGAAGCTGAGCCATTGGCACAATCGAGCCCCACACGCACGCCCTGCAAAGAGAAGTTGGCACTTGAAATAAGGTGTGCAATATAGCGGTTGCGCCCCTGCATGTAGTCTACGGTGCGCCCAATTTCTTCCCCCATTGCAAGCGGAATCT
>CAYWNN010000019.1:0-8006 GCA_964459685.1 uncultured Coriobacteriaceae bacterium | reverse complement strand
TGCCCCCATACGGACCTGAACCGTACGCGTCTGCCAATTCCGCCACGCCCGCATGTAACGTGGGATTTTATATCAGCAGGATGCACTGCGCAACATAAAACGGTAAAATAAAACACCGTAACTGCACCGGTACACGCTCCACCGCAGCCAAAACGAATCAAGGAGACCTGGTGGCATCGCGTTCCTCAAAACATGCAACGCAACATAGCACTCAGCGCACACAGCTACGCCGCCCTGCGGTTGCGGCTCCTCAGCCTTCAGATGCACAAGGCTCAACTTCATACGGATCGGCTGAGCGCCCTAAAGTGCAGCTGATGCTTAATCGCTACAGTGTGCTTGAAGTACGAACAAGCGGCGGTTTTGGACAAGTAGCTATTTGCTGGGATACACGTCTTCAACGCCGCGTTGCTATCAAATGCATTCCCCTGGTAGCTTTCGATGAGGAAATACCTACCACGTCTCCTGCCGACGCCATGAGTGAGGCGCGTATAGCATGCATGCTGGCGCACCCCAATATCGTTACGGTATATGACTTCGAAAGCGACGGAACCTGGGCCTATATCGTTATGGAATATGTAGATGGGCTTTCGCTTGCCGAGCTTATGCAGCGCGTTGAGGGCGGCACGCTCACCTGTGAAGAAGCTGCCTATGTTTTGCAATCGGTTGCATCAGCCTTAAGTTTTGCCCACGACAATGGTGTATTGCACCTCGATATAAAGCCCTCGAACATCCTTATCGACAGATCTGGCGCTATCAAGCTCTCCGATTTTGGCATGGCAGCTCTTACCTCGGCAGCTGGATGGGGAGGAGCGCGCGGCGGCACTATTGGATATATGCCCGCAGAGCAAATATCTGGTGAACTCGTCGATGAGCGCTGCGATGTGTTTGCCTTAGCTGCCCTTATGTGGGAGGTACTCTCTGGGCGCGCACCCTTTACGGCGGCATCGGCAGAGGCATCGCTCTCTAAAATTCGCAAGGGACCAACTCCACGCATTTCAAAGTTCGACGCCCGTCTTGCCGGTCCCGTAGAGGACACGCTCCTTCGCGCTCTGTCTTTTGCAGCTGTCGATAGAACGTCGAATGTGGCTGACTTTGCTTATGAGATGGTGTCTGCTTTAGGTGACGTTCAGGAAGGAGCTCGCTCCATTCAAATGCTTTTGGGGCAGCTGTACGACGACGAGATAGAAACCAGACCAGCACAGACATACATACCGCTTGCCCTTCGCGCTCCTTGGCTTGAGATGGCTTGTATACGAGGGCTTAGTATGTTTGTGTGCGCCTTGGTGGCTTATAAGTTTTTAGGACCTATAACCTCCTGCTTAATAGGTGGTGGCAAAATTATGGCAATCCTTTTATGTGCCCTTGCGGGAGCCTTATGGCCGCCCGCTGGCTCAGCTGCAGCACTTATAGGTTTGTCTGGCTCTGTTGGTCTGATAAGTCAGGACCCCACCACAACATCCTTCCGACTTGCCGTGGCATTTGTACTGCTCTGTGCTAGTGCTCTGTGGTGGTGGACAAACTCTCGTAAGAACTATCTGGCAACACTTGGCCTGCTCACAGGGGTGGCCACAGGAACTATGTCTGCTTCTGTGTGTATATCTGCTCTGTTTGCTCAGCCACTTTCTGCCTTTATAACTGCTGGGGCTGCTCGGGCGCTGCTTGGTGTGTGGCCTGCATGGGCGAGCGTAAGCTACGAGTGGACAGCGATGCTCCAAGCCACAGCAGAGCTATGTGCTTCTGCCCCGTTTTGGATAGAAGTTGTAGGCTGCGGACTCGCCGCAGCAGTCGGTGCTCTGTGTACCGCACGGAGTACTGCGACTGCTGTTGTAGGACAGGTGTTGGCTGGAGCGATACTCGTTGCAACAGAGATGGGCGCTGCTATGGTGGAGAATGCTGGGATATGGCATACTCCTGACCCAATGTTTGTTGCGCTTACTTTAGGATGGATAATACTTCTATCAATATTTCTAGTTGTGTTTGGCCCTACTAATCAGTCGATTGAGGTGATATAGCGTGAACATACTCGATATGTTCGAAGAGCGTGCAAGCGCTATATTTGGAGAATCACCCTCGGGTCAAGCAACGCCTTTCTCCTTTAAAAAACTTGCTAAGCGTGCGGCGCGCGCTATGGAAAACGAAACCTACGCTATCAACAACGTCGATACAGCGCCTGCGCTCTACACCGTGCTTGTTTCGGAGGCTGACGCCCAAATGATTCGGCCTCTGTATTCACAGCTCACGCGCGAGGCGACTCAATTTGTAAAGTCTCAAGCTAAAAAGAAGGGCTATGCATTTGTAGATGAGCCCTTGTTCCGTTTTATCCCCGACCCTTCACTTAAAAGCGGAAAGTTTTCGGTCTTTGCTGAAAATGTTGATGTGCGCACCTTACATAAGCTGAGAGAAGAAGAGCAATCTTACATGGGCGTGGGTGGGCAACAGCATTATGCTGCTCAAAACTTTGCAGAACATGAAGCAGGCCTCAAGCGCATACCAGATGATTTTGGTATGGCAGCAAGCCCTGCAGCTGCACACAATGTGGCAGAGCTCCCGGTTATGCCTGTGGCTCCTGGAGCGCCTGCACCTGTGGTACCGAACACTCCCGTTGCTGGTAGCGCAGCCGGTAGCATGGCGACACCTGGTAGAGCTGCCAATGCAGTCGGTGGCACAGCTGTAGCTGGTGCTGCTGTTAGCACTGCCTCGGGCGAACCAGTAAGTTGCTTGCTTATCGATCGCAGCACGGGACGCACGTATACCGCTACGGCACCGAGCTCTATTATTGGACGCGAACGCACGCCGCGTGGCATTGTGTTGCACGACCCGAATGTGTCTCGTCGACACGCAGAGCTGAGCTTCGATGGCGCCGATTGGCGTATTCGTGATCTTAATTCCACCAATGGCACGCTCATTAATAATGTTGATATCGACGAATGTATTTTGCGCAATGGCGACATTATTACTGTTGGTGTATGTACCTTGGAGTTCAAGGGGGACTAAATGATTGACATCATTTTGTTTGCCGGACGCATACTCCTTGTTGTATTGCTGTATCTGTTTTTGTTTGCTGTTATGAAAACCGGCATTGGCCTGGTACGTGGACAGCGTAGCGACTCAGCCATTTGGGGCATCGATGTCGAAAAGGGACCGCAGTCTTTGCGTGGACTTCACGTTGACATGCTCGGTCCTGTTGTTGTGGGGCGCTCTCCTTCATCAGACATCGTTATTGCAGAAAGCTATGTATCTTCCACCCATGCACGCTTTACCATCCAGGGACCTGCTTTAGTGCTTGAAGATATGAATTCTACTAACGGTACCTTTGTAAATGGCAAGCTCATTGTTGAGCCGGTCACCTTGCGCGATGGCGATGAAGTGCAAATTGGGGATGCCATTATGCGAGTGAGCAGACGATGACGAACCCCGCCTCAACAGATCCGGGAACCACAGGACCCCTTCCCACTAAAGAGCTGCGCGAACTGCAACGGCAAGCACAGCAGGAAGCGGCTGCGGACGTCGCAGCAGCACCTGCGCATACATCTGTAGCACCAGCTATGACCTCCGCTGAGGAGCCCTTGGAATCGCAAGAGCCTATTGAGCCCGCAAATGCCCCTGGTTGGGAAACGATTCCTGTGGATGCTCGACTCGATTCCGAATCTGAAACTGGCTCCAACGAGTTTCTCAGCTGGGGCTCTCGCACCGATGTGGGACTTGTGCGCGAGCATAATGAAGATGCCATGTTAGTCCATCCCCCTTTGTTTGGGGTGTGCGATGGTATGGGTGGTCATGCAGCAGGTGAAGTCGCCTCAGCCATTGCAGTTGATACCATTGCCGAAAACATTCCCGATACCGCAGACGATGTGCTTCTTGGTGTTGCTGTTGAGCGCGCAAATGCAGCCATCATACAGGCAACTGATGAAGGCCGAGGTAAGCCCGGTATGGGATGTACGGCAACCACTGTGCTTATCGACAAATCGCACATGGCAATTGCGCATGTAGGCGATTCTCGTGTATACGTGTTGCATGCTGGTACGCTGGTGCGTGTAACGCACGACCACTCATTTGTAGAAGAGCTCGTAGACGCTGGCGAAATCACTGTTGGCGAGGCGCGCCTACACCCAAATCGCTCCATTATTACCCGCGCTTTAGGCTCCGACCCTCATATGTATGCGGACCACTTCACACTCGATGTAGAAACAGGCGACCGTATTATCATCTGCTCGGATGGACTTTCTTCCATGCTCTCCGACAGCCAAATTGAATCCACGAGCGTATCTTCGGTTACTCCGCAGGGTGCTGCCGACAACCTCGTTGCTGACGCCCTTGCTCAGGGCGGTCACGACAATATTTCGGTCATTGTGGTGGATGTGCTCGACGATGGCACACATGTTGAGCGCCGTAAAAAGCTCGTACGCTCCACCATTGGATGGATTATCACGGCTTTGGTTGTCGTAGTGCTGCTACTGCTCGCTGGCTTATTTCTATATAACAACTCTTACTATTTGGCTGCTGAGGGCGACGTTGTGGGAATCTACCAAGGCTTTAAGGGCGAATTATTTGGACATACGTTTTCGCGCTTGGCAGAGCGCAGCGATATTGCCTTAGAGGACCTGCCCGAGTCGCTTCAATCCGATCTAGAAAATGGCATATACGTGGGAGGACTTACGCAGGCTCAGGCTACCATCGACTCGTACCGTGAACAAATTGAAGAAGACCAAGCCTACGAAGAACAAGTAGCTCGCAATGCCGCAACAACTTCCTCTATCGATACGAACTCGGACGACACCAGCACAACTGCTGCGTCTGAAACGAGTGTAGACGAAGGAGGCGATGATGGCTCAGCGTAGCATTCACTCCAATCGCAATGTCGAACTATTGCTGCTAGGTGCGGCTGCATTGCCCGTTTTGTTGATTTATGGAATGTATGTGGTTAATACGGGAGCAACGCTCTCTGTACAGACCCTGGCAGTGCCCCTAGGTCTCTTGTTGGGATTTGTGGCAGCACACTTTGCACTGCGCAAACTGGCTCCTGAGGCGGACCCTGCAATATTGCCTGCGGTATTTATGCTTTCAGGCATTGGTATTACCTTTGTAACCCGCCTTGCATCTGATGATGCGGTAGGGCAGGTTGTGTGGCTGTTTGTAGGCATTGCTGCCATGGTGGCCGTACTCTTTTTTGTGCGCGACCTCGATAGCCTTGCGCGCTACAAATACACCATGGGTGCAGCAGGTATTGTGTTGCTTGTATTGCCCATGCTCATTGGTACTGAAATTAACGGCTCAAAACTGTGGCTTAGCATTGGTGGTTTCTCCTTCCAGCCAGGAGAAATTGCCAAGGTGCTTATCGTGCTGTTTTTAGCGAGCTACCTCTCCGAAAACCGCGAGATGCTCTCTGTTTCTGCGCGGCGCATTGGTCCCTTTACGATTCCTCGGCTGCGCATGCTTGCTCCAGTACTTGTTATGTGGGGCATTAGCTTGCTGGTAGTTATCTTCGAGCGTGACCTTGGCTGTGCGCTTCTGTTCTTTACGGTGTTTGTCATCATGCTATACGTATGTACGGGGCGCATCTCGTATGTAGTGGTGTCGCTTGTATTGTTGGCTATTGGCGGCGTGGCATGTTACTCCTTGTTTAGCCACGTACAAACTCGTATCAATATTTGGCTCGATCCTTTTGCAGATGCAAGTGGTTCGGGCTACCAGCTGGTGCAATCACTTTATAGCCTTGCGGATGGAGGGCTTGTAGGAACCGGTGTGGGCAATGGCCTGCCCACCCTTATCCCACTCGTTAGCAGCGACTTTATTTTCTCTGCCATAGGTGAAGAGATGGGGCTTTTGGGTGGCGCTGCCGTACTTATAGCTTTCATGCTTTTTGCGGTGCGCGGTTGTCTTACCGCTGCGCGCGCAAAATCCGATATGGCTGCTTTTACCGCAGTGGGACTTACCGCCTCGATATCCTTCCAAGCCTTCCTCATTGTGGCTGGAGTAACAGGGCTTATGCCTCTTACCGGCGTTACCCTGCCCTTTATGAGTCGTGGAGGAAGCTCTCTGCTCTCAAGCTTCATCATCGTTGCCTTGCTCATGCGCGCCGGCGACCAAGCCACCGGACGTGAAAGCCAAATTCAAGGTACGGGTGTCAGCGAAGCCCAAACATCGGGTTTTGCTCCTCTGCCCCACAGCAAAGGCGATGCGCGCGCCGAACAGGTTGCTCATGGACGCCATCTTCGTGCGCATTTTGCGCTGCTCACTCCCGAGTCGGGTGTGTTGGGTCGCGTTGCCCTGAGCAAGCGCTTGGTAGTATTAGTAAGCTTCTTTACCTTGATATTCGCTGCAGCCATTGGCAACCTTACCTACATTCAAATAGTGAAGGCAAGCGAATACCAGGAGATGTCCAGTAACAACCACACCCTTGCGCGCAGCGCTTATGTGCAGCGCGGCTCCATTGTTACTTCGGATGGCGTAGCGCTTGCGGTAAGCGTTGAGCAAGAAGATGGCACGTATGTGCGCACCTATCCACAGGGTTCGCTTGCCTCACATTTGGTTGGGTACTACTCCACCCAATACGGAGCAAGCGGTATTGAGCTCAGCTTTAACGAAACGCTCACCGGCAACAGCGATTATTCAAGCTGGCTGAATGCGCTTTATTCTATGGCGGGTGTTTCGGTTCCCGGAAACACGGTGGTGCTTACTATTAACTCGCAGATTCAGGCTATCTGCGAAGCAGCTCTTGAGGGCTATACCGGCGCCATCGTGGTCTTGGACCCCAGTACCGGCGCGGTACTTGCAGAGGCGTCTGCCCCCACCTATACCAATGATGAGCTCGAAGAACTTATTACGAACGGCTCAACAGAGGGTGAGTTGGTAAATCGTGCAACTGAGTCGCTCTATGCACCAGGGTCTACCTTTAAGCTGGTAACCCTTGCTGCAGCGCTCGATACAGGAGCCGCAACACTGGACTCTATTTACAGTGCGGCTACTTCCATTGAGTACGACAATGCAACTATTACCAACAACCATGGCACCGACTATGGCAATCTTACCCTACGTCAAAGCTTGGCGGTCTCTGCCAACACGGTGTTTGCACAGGTAGGTGTCCAAATTGGAGCATCTACCCTCGTGAGTTATGCGCAAGCCTTTGGCTATGGGTCAAGTTTGGGCCAGGACTTCACCACTTCCCCTTCGCTTATGCCTGACCCCTCCGAGATGACCGATTGGGAGCTTGCCTGGGCAGCCTGTGGGCAGCCAGTGGGTGAGCACGATAGCCCTGCGGGTCCTCAAAGCACCGTTATGCAAAACGCTGTTATTGCAGCAACTATTGCCAATGGTGGTATTGCGATGAGTCCTTATGTGGTGGAACATATTCTCTCGTCTGAAGGCGTAATCATATCTACTACCTCGCCACGCACGCTTGGACAAGTGGTATCGTCAGCCACCAATCAGTCGCTGCAAGAGGCTATGCTTGCGGTAGTGGAGAGTGGCTCAGGCACAGCAGCGCAGGTTGCTGGTGTGCAAGTGGCAGGCAAAACAGGTACCGCTGAGGTAAGTAGCAACTCAGCCAACTCATGGTTTATAGGCTATGCACCTTACGATAGTCCTACACTGGCTATTTCTATCTGCATTGAAGGACAGCAAGGCGAAGATGTTGAGGGTTTAGCGGCAAGTATTGCGGGTACGGTTATAGCTCAGATACTTGCAGTTCAAGCTCAGGGAGCATCTTAATACCATAAAGGAGAAGCACGCATGACAGGCAAGGTTCTTGGTGGACGCTACACCCTTCAAGATAAGATTGGCGCAGGTGGCATGGCCACGGTGTATCGTGCCATCGATAATGTTTTGGGACGCACCGTTGCCGTTAAGATAATGCTGCCCCAATACGCAAGCGATCCTTCCTTTGCTGCGCGTTTTAAGCAGGAGGCACAGGCTGCGGCTGCCTTGCAGAGTCCCTATATTGTGTCGGTATACGACTGGGGCCGCGATGGCGATACCTACTACATCGTTATGGAGTACCTGCGCGGAAC
>CAYWNN010000018.1:4093-8106 GCA_964459685.1 uncultured Coriobacteriaceae bacterium | reverse complement strand
GTGGTTATCAAGGCAGACCTTGAGATGGGTGGAAACGACCAAATTTTCAACTTGCTGGCTGGCCGCGACCTCATGGAGCGCGAAGGCTTAGAACCGCAGGTTGCGCTTACTATGCCGCTCTTGGTAGGACTTGATGGCACGCGCAAAATGAGCAAGTCGTACAACAACTACGTGGGGCTTACCGATGAGCCAAACGATATGTTTGGCAAGCTCATGTCTATCTCCGACGAGTTGCTCGGCATGTATTACCGGCTGTGCTCCACCTTGTCGGTTGAAGAGGTTGATGCCATAGATGAAGCCCTCGCTTCTGGTTCAGCAGACCCCTATGAGCTTAAGCGTCAGCTTGCACGCAATATATGCGATCTCTATCACGGGGATGGCGCAGGAGATGAAGCGCAGGCTGCATTCGATCGTCAATTCCGCGAGCACAAGGCTCCTGAAGATGTCGCTGAATGTGCTGTGGATCTTAGCCCTAACGAAGACGGATTGGTGTATTTGCCTCGACTGCTCGCAGCATCAGGGCTTGCCTCATCAGCCGGTGAAGGTCGTCGTCTCATCGATGGAGGAGGCGTCAGGATAGAGGGCGAAGCAGTCGCTCCTAAAACCTACAATCTTGAGCCTTCCATGTTGGACGGAGCACTGGTACAAGTTGGTAGACGTCGTTTTGCTCGTTTTGTTCAAAAGGAGTCCTGCTAATGGCTGACTACGTTCTAAGTTGTTGCTCAACAGTTGATGTATCTCGCGAGCTGCTCGATTCTCGTCATATTAGTTACGTTTATTTCAGCTACGAGCTTGATGGTGTTGTAGCACTGGACGATTTTTGGGAGTCCATTTCGCCAGGTGAGCTTTACCGTCAGATGCTTGCTGGCTCTGATGCAAAAACCTCACAGGTATCGACGGGTACCTACACCGAGCATTTTGAGCAGTACCTCAAACAAGGGCTCGATGTTGTTCATGTAACGCTTTCCTCAGGCATTTCAAATACCTATAACTCGGCGTGCCTCGCTCGTGACAGCTTGGCTGAGAAATATCCCGAGCGAAAAGTCATCATTGTTGACTCGCTGTGTGCTTCAGCAGGCTATGGCTTGCTTATGGACAAGCTGGCTGACCTGCGCGATGAAGGCATGTCGGCAGATGAGCTTGCAACGTGGGCAGAACAGCATCGCCTCGAGGTGCAGCAGTGGTTTTTCTCAACCGACCTCACCTTCTTCATTCGAGGTGGCAGAATTTCCAAGGCTTCGGGCGCAGCGGCAAACTTACTCAAAATTTGTCCTTTGATGTGGATAACCCCTGACGGAACGCTTGAAGTGCATCAAAAAATTCGTACAAAATCTAAGTCGATGAAGCGCATCGTCGAGGTGATGGAAAAGTATGCCTCGCATGGTCTCGATTACGACGGCAAGGTTTTCATTTCGCATTCCGAGTGCCTGGCAGATGCACAGGAACTTGCGCAAAGAATAGAGACGCGTTTCCCCGCTACTCGTGGCAAGGTTGAGATATCCAATGTTGGCGCGGTAATTGGCTGTCACACAGGGCCCGGTACCGTAGCGCTGTTTTATTGGGGATCTGACCGCAGTGCAAACTAAGCCTGCACGACGCTCGCAGTTCCAGACAAGCTATGACCTAGGCGACAAGGCGCATAGGTAGTGAGTGCACCTACACATATTCCGCAGCTTTTAGCTCCAGCAGGAAGTCCCGCTGCCTTTTGGGCAGCGCTTGCTGGAGGTGCTGACGAAATTTATTGCGCCTTGGGCTCAAGCTTTAATGCCCGACGTGCAGCCGATAACTTTTGTGAGGATTCGTTTCGCGAGGCGTGCCGCGCGGCTCATCTTGCAGGCGTGCGTGTGTATGCCACGATGAACATCATTATTCGCGAAGACGAAATGGAGCAGGCACTCGCGCACGCGCGTAAGGTATGGCTTCTGGGTGCCGACGCACTCATCGTGCAAGATATTGGGCTATTTATCGAGCTCAGAAGGCTTTGGCCAGAAATTGAAATCCATATATCTACGCAAGCCAACATACATAACAAACACAGCGTGGCATGGTGTAGAGAGCGAGGCGCTCGGCGTATAACACTTTCGCGTGAGCTGTCCTTAGAAGAGATAAGAAGCCTTTGTGCACAAGAAGCCCAGCTTGAGGATGGCTGCGAGCTCGAGGTGTTTTGCCATGGGGCACTGTGTTTTTCCTATTCGGGCATATGCATGATGTCGAGCATGCGGGCGCTCACGCAAGATGTACGCTCAGCCAACCGAGGCAGTTGCGCACAACCCTGTAGGCTTCCATACGACTTAGTAGATGAGAACAACAGGTGCCTCACTGCTCAGGGTGACATACGTCCGTTGTGTCCACGGGACCTGTGTTCAATATCACTTCTTGAGGAGCTCTGTGAAGCAGGCGTTGCTGCCCTCAAGATAGAAGGCAGGATGAAGGCTCCCGATTACGTGTACTCGGTAGTCTCTGTGTATCGTGAGGCGCTCGATGGCTTGGCAGCAGGACAGCCCATAGATGCTTCCAAGTTGGAAAAACGCTTAAAGCATGCATTCAACCGCGATTTTACCGATGCCTATCTACGAGGTACTTCAGGCAACGAAATGATGAGCTACGAGCGCTCTAATAACCGGGGGCTCTTGGTGGGAAAAGTAGTGGCATCAAAGGCGTTAGAGCCTCAGCAATCCCAGAAAAAGGGAACGGCAGGAGGAAGACCTCGTAAAAAGCAGAGCAGATTAGCAGATACCGATGTGATACTTCACGAGACCGTGCACAAGGGAGACTTACTCGAGATACGTCCGCTCGACAATCCTGGCCTCTTTCTTACAGCGCCCGTTCCTCATGATGCCCAGCCTCACGAAACCATTCGCGTGCGCACGGCACGTCCTATGGCACAGGGCTGCGACGTGCGTCTTATTCGCACCAAGGCAGCGCTTGACGGGGCAGCGCGTGTGAATAGCCAGGCAGAGGCTGGTGCAAGTGTGCGCCCACGAGCGGTTCATGCGCGCATGGTATGCAAGTTGGCAGAGCCCTTGTACATAGAGCTTTCTTGTGGAGACGTATGTGTGAGCGCGTACGGAGCCAAAGTTGAGGCTGCACGTACACAGGCTATCACCGAAGAGCAGCTGATAGAGCATGTGGGTCGTATGGGTACAACCCCTTTTGCACTTGCGAGTGCAGAAATTGAGCTTGATGAGGGTTGCGGCATGAGCATGGGCGAGGTACATGCAACGCGCACCGCCGCCTGCAACAAGCTGGAAGAGGCGTTGCTTAAGCCGTGGGCATTGCGCAGCTTGCCCAACGCTGAGGCGGTACCGAGCGACAACACCCCTACGTACAGCATTACAGCGCCTCATCGTGCAGTGGCACCTAAGAATGGTGGGTGCACAGCGAACATATGCGTGCGCGTTGCAAGTCCGCACGCAGCCCAAGCTGCCCTCGATGCGGGAGCTACCACGCTGTATGCCGATATAGAAGCGCTCAAAACATATGATGGATGGCCAGAAGATGTAGTGCCGGTACTTCCTGAGCTGTGCCGTGAGCACGATTTTGAGCGGATTGCTTCCTGGATGCAGCCACATACTACCTATGCCGTTTCCAACCTTGCAGAAATAGCCTATGCGCACACGCAAGCGATTCATACCGAGGTGCTTGATGGCATAGCTGTGCACAATATGGCTTGCATAGACGCTCTTTGCCAATCGGGCGTGCGTCGCCTTTGGTGCTCACAGGAGCTCACCTTGCACCACATTGAAAACGTGGCAAAAAAGCTTCAGGCTTACCACGAATCCTTCAGCCTGGGCGTGTGCGTACATACCAGACAGCGTCTTATGACCAGTGAGCACTGCGTGCTTATGGCAGCAAATCGCTGTATAGCTAACTGTGCAGCATGTAAGCTGCGTAGCCAAAAACTCTTCTTGCGAGATGAGCGCGGGCATCGCATGCCAGTTGCTACGGATATTCATGGGCGCTCACATATATGGATGAGCGAGCAGATAGATACCATTCCAGAAGTACCTCTA
>CAYWNN010000018.1:0-3993 GCA_964459685.1 uncultured Coriobacteriaceae bacterium | reverse complement strand
GAGCTTGTTTAAGGCTTATTGCAAGATGGACAATTGCCTTGTTAGCCTTGGCTGGGCTGGGTACAATCCCAAAGACAATGAGGTCCTCTACGTTTTTGAGGAGTGAATTATGGCAAACGATATTGCCAATGAAACAGAGAATACACCGCAGGGAGCCGCAGCAGACGAACAGCAGGGAACTGCGGTAGATGTTGAGTTGCTCAAAGAAGTTATCGATGTGGTGCGCCCTAGCCTGCAAGCAGACGGGGGCGATTGCAATTTTGTGAGCGTGGATAAAGACGGTGTCGTAAGCCTTGAGCTTACTGGTGCGTGTTCGGGCTGTCCCATGTCGTCTGTTACCTTAAGCATGGGTATTGAGCGCATCCTCAAAGACCATGTCCCTGGAGTTACCCGTGTTGTTCCCGCAACAAGTAGCATGGCACCCGAAGCAAGTCCTTGGGGAAGTAGCCCTCAGGGATGGCAAGAACCTCTCTACGGCAACGATGATGACGATATTCCTACACTGCTCTAACAAGCTGCACTAATACGCGACGTTTAGCTACTGTCTAGCCGCATCTCTCACGAGGTTTTGCTTCTTATCGCTTAAGGAGACTCATGCTCGACCAGATCTACCAAGCGCTTGATCCCGTTGCCCTATCTATAGGGTCGCTGGAGATACGCTGGTACTCGCTTGCCTACATTGTTGGCTTTATATGGGTTGCGCTTACTATGTGGCGCCTTGCGAAGCGTTGGCAGCTTGAGCTTTCAGGCGATGAGGTATACATCGTAATAATGGCATGTGTCGTGGGCGTTATTGTTGGTGGGCGTTTGGGCTATGTCCTGTTCTATGGCGCCGAGTACTACCTTGTCCATCCCATAGAAATCCTTTACTTAAACCAAGGAGGCATGAGTTTCCACGGGGGACTCATCGGGGCAATTATTGCTGCATATATCGCATGTCGTTATTGCAAACTCAACCTTATAACGGTGGCAGACATGGTAGCCTGTGGCGTTCCTGCAGGCTTGTTTTTTGGAAGGATTGCCAACTTTATTAACGGCGAGCTGTGGGGCAAAGCAAGCGATGTGGCATGGGCGGTCTCCTTTGAATCGGGCGGAGGAGTTGCACGACACCCTTCACAACTCTATGAAGCGCTTCTTGAGGGCTTAGTGTTGTTGCTCATTCTGTATGTGTTGTCTCGCAAAAAGCCGCCTCTTCCACAGGGCACCTACATTGGTGTTTTTCTCAGCTTTTACGGGTTTTTCCGTTTTTTGGTGGAGTTTGTGCGCCTGCCCGACGCTCAGCTGGGATACCTGTTTGGTACCAGCTGGTTTACCATGGGGCAGTTGCTCTCAATACCTCTTGTGATTGCTGGGATTGCTTGCATTGCGTTTGCTCTGAAAAAGCATAAGCCGCAGCAAACACATATATCACAGCGTGTAGACTTTGGTTAAATGCCACAAAGCGAGTATTCTTATAGGGTTATACACGTACTACGTGCTATGCACCTATATGCGTACGCGACCTAAGATTAGAGGAGCACGAGATGTCAGGACACTCTAAGTGGGCTACCACAAAGCATAAAAAAGCAGCGGCCGATGCAAAGCGCTCAGCGCTTTTCTCTAAGATGGCTCGCAACATTACCGTTGCCGCTAAGCTTGGAGGCGATCCTAACCCCGATAACAATGCATCCCTGGCTGCTGCAATTCAGCGTGCCCGCATGGTATCCATGCCCAATGCGCGCATAAAGGCAGCAATCGATAAGGCCTTCGGCGCCGGCGCTGATAATGCGGTGTTCGAAGAGGTGATATACGAGGGCTATGGTCCTGCAGGTGTTGCTGTGTATGTTGAGTGCCTTACCGACAACCGCAACCGCACTGCAGCAGATGTTCGCGCAGCCTTCTCTCACTCAAACGGCAACCTAGGCACGAGCGGTTCGGTTGCCTTCCAGTTTGAACGCCGTGGCACTGTCGCGGTAGAAAAAGTCATCAAGAGCGATGACAAAAAGGTGGCAGATCGCGAAAACGCCGTCGATGAGGACGAGTTCATGATGGCTGTTGCCGAGGCTGGTGGCCAAGACTACGAAGATGCCGGCGATCAGTGGATTGTATGGACTGCGTACGATGCGATGCAGAGCGTGGAGAAGGGTCTTGAAGCCCAAGGCATCGAGGTAAAAGGTTCTGAGCTTGTTATGGTGCCCACCACGCCTACTCAGGTAAGCCCAGCCGATGCCAAAAAGGTTCAGCGCCTCATTGATCGCCTCGATGATCTTGAGGATGTGCAAAACGTGTACTCCACCATGGACATGACTGATGAGGTAATTGCTGCGCTTGAGGAGGACGAATAGATTTATGGGTGCATTCAAGCGCTTCGTATCGCTGTTTTATGGCTTATGTGCCACCGCTGCCTTTGTTGCTCTCGGGCTTACGTGGTACGGACCATGGTCTCGCTATGTTACCTCGTTAATGGGAACAGACTGGTTTTATCGAGCAGTGGCAGCTGTGGGCTTGGTGGGCATATTTGGCTCACTACTCATCTTTTTGAGCGGGGTATTTGCCCCACGTAAACATACGGTGGAGGTTAATCTGCCCGATGGTAGTCAGGTATGCGTTACCCAGGATGCTATTAGCTCGCGCGTGATATCCATAGTAGAAGCAGATGGCACTTGTATTGCCGACCATGTAGTTGTACGCGCCAAGAAGCGTCGTGGCAAGGTGGGCATCTTTGTGCGTGTTTGCCCCGTAAGCTCTTTGGATGTTATTGAAAAAGGTGAAGAGCTTAAAAGCGAGCTTGCGCGCGGCTTAACCTCCCTTTGTGGGGACAAGCTTACCAATATCAATCTCGAGTTTACCGAGCCTCAAACCGAGGAATATCACGTAAGCTTGGAAGATAGCGCTGTATCTTATGCAGATGATATTGCTGGTAATGACCCTTTTATTAGCCTTGAGCCAAGCAGTTCAAGCACAGACTACGACCTGATAGATACTGAGCTTGATGTTGAGTCGGGCACCAGCACGCAAGCAAACATTGATATGCAAGCCATCGACGAGAGCGAATAGAAGGGTGAGTTTGATGGCAACACGCAAACAAACAGAACCCGACAACGCGCACACGAGCACACAGAGCAGGTCGCAGCGCCCGCGCGTTCGCTCTGCTGCAAGTGCGAGCAGACGCTCAAGCGCACGCGCAAGCAAAGGCTCAGCAAGTCATGCAAGCAGCAACACACAGGGGAATTCCTCCAGTTTTTTGGGGCTGCTCAAAGAACTTTTTGCTAAGGCTGTGCCCGGTCACGAAAATGAGTTCCTTTTTGCAGGGATTGGCTTTATTGCTGCCCTCATACTGTTGTTCATCGGATTTTGGCAGTTCATGCTTATCCTGCTTTTCGTTGTTGCCGGCGTAATGTTTGGCCAGTATCTCGATGGAGAACCCAAGGTACTCAATGCCTTAAAAGAATGGATTGCTTCGATTCGGAAGGATTAGTGTATGAGCATACGCTCTGTGGCCGCCTGCGCCGCAGGACGTGCCACTTCATTTGTACTGCGCAATATCTTGCATAGAAGCGCGTCGCAGTTACCTGGTCGTGTTGCCTTGGCACTCGACCCAACACTCCTTTCTCAACTTACGAAAAAAATTCTTGAGGGATCCTGTGTGGTGTGTGGTACCAACGGCAAAACCACCACTAACAATGTTTTAGCTGCATCAGTTGAAGCATCTGGCATAAGCATCCTGTCTAACCGTGCAGGTGCAAATATGGCACCGGGTGTCACGACGGCGCTCATGATGGGCAGGGACTCGTCTTGGGCCATCATGGAGGCAGATGAGCTCTCCTGTATTCAAATACTTCCAGCACTCCAACCTCGCTACTTTGTGTTGTTGAACCTGTTTCGCGATCAGTTGGATCGAGCAGGGGAAATAGACAGAATCCAAGATGTTATTGTGCAATCCCTGCAGGCTTCACCTAACACCACCCTTATTGTGTGTGGTGATGACCCACTCTCTGTAGGGGTAGCGCGCCG
>CAYWNN010000017.1:0-8332 GCA_964459685.1 uncultured Coriobacteriaceae bacterium | reverse complement strand
TATCTACCTTTGGTGTTCTGTATGGTTTGGGTGAGGTTACCGAGAGCTCTGCGAATATGTGGGCTGGCTTTGCCAACATGTTCACCATTGGAGGAACGCTGCACGCCGGTGCCATGTGCGCCTTCGTAGCATTCAACATGCTGTGCGCACCTTGCTTTGCTGCCATTGGTACCATCCGTCGTCAGATGGATAGTCCAAAGTGGTTCTGGTTTGCTATTGGCTATGAGTGCGTCTTTGCCTGGGTCATTGGTCTGTTCATCAACCAGTTCTACGAGCTGATTGTGTTTGGCTCCTTTGGCATTTGGACCGCTATTGCCTTTGTTTTGCTGGCGGCAATGCTCTTCCAGCTGTTCCGTCCTACGCCCCACTACGAACAGAGCGAGGACAGGATTCTTGAGAGTTTGAGCGCCTAGGAGCTTTTGTTAATAGCTAAGTAGCGCGAGAGGAGGCGTGTCAACTGATGGCACGCCTCCTCTTCAACAATGTTGAGTGCATGTATTTAAGCGAGCGCATGTCCAAGCCATTGCAGGGAAGTTGTACAGGCTCCTTGGTGTTTCAACTGAAATGTTGCTCCTCGTTCACAGAGTCAAGATGTGCGGGTACACTTCTGTAGTGTGTTCTATAAGGGGACTGCTATGTACAAGCAGGGGACTGCTGTATACAGCACCCGATTCGGAGGTGTTTTATGCCAGACACATCGACAATTCTGGTTGGCGTGCTTTTGCTCTGCGGCATATCGGCTGTTTGGGCTATTGTGGAGCTCGCTCTTACCTTGCGCAAAACTCGGTCAACGGTGAAAAAGCTTTCGGCTGAGGTTTCCGATACCATCGAGCGCGTGGGTCCCTTAATTGATAAAACAGAAGCTGTGGTAGATGAGCTCGATCCTGCAGTAAAGCAGCTGGAGCCCTTGCTGGACCGTATGGGCGTGGCGGTGGATGCCATGACCTACGACCTGCTGCAGGCAGAAGAGGTTATTGCTCATGTATCACGCGTCACGAGCGCCGGAGCACAGGCAACGGATGCTATTAGCTTCGGTGTTTCAAGAGCAACGAACGCACTTTCCAGTGGACTTGTGGGGGTAATTGATCGCATTGCCCACAAGCAATCCGATGAGAAGCCAGCACTTCCTCGCGACGAGCAGGCTCGCCTTTCATCTCTTCCACAAGAATCTGAAGCTGGCTTAAAGCGTCCCTTTGCACAAGGGCAGGCTCGTACAGCTTATAGCGCCCCAGACGCAACGAGCGGCACCACATCTAGCGGAGCTCAGGCAGCAAACGCTCAGGCGGCTCGCACACAGCGTGAGTATTACGAATACCCTTCAGGGCAGGCTCAAGCTGCTCCTCAGGCTCATAAAGCTGGGCCAGCAGCAGAAGATAATGCGCAGAGCGCCGATGCTGCTTCAGTGCCCGAGAACACAGCATCAAGTACATCTGCCAACAACCCAAGCAATGCATCCAACTAGGAGGCACAGATATGCAATCTCAAAACGTGCAGCTTTGTGTTCCTGCTGAAGCCATCTATGCGCGACCTGTTCGTATGATGGCAGCCAACCTTGCTGTGGTATCTGGTATGGATGTGGACACGGTTGAAGATGTGCGTATGGCTGCAGAGGAAGGCTTTGTATATGCCTGTTACTCCCAACCGACCACCTGTGATATTGACTTTTGTATTTCAGACGGCTGTATAGAAATGAGTTTCAGCTTGGGGAGCGCTGCGATAGAGGCTGAAGAGGCAGAGTATGCATATCTACTGTTGCAGGCAGTTTGTGATGTGCTTGAGATAGACGAGGATGCACGCACACTTTATGCGTGTAGACGGATGGTAGTTGAGCATGCCTAATAAGCACGATGATCGCGCAGAGCGTGATGCCGAGCTGCATGCACGTGCGGTGAAGCGCCCGCCGCGCGATAAAACTGCATGGAATAAGCAGCGCACTCATGAGCTATTTCGTCTGTACAAGGACGAAGGTGATGAAGAAGCGCGCGAGCAGCTCATTATGAGTCATATGAATTTAGTACGCTACCTCGCGAGCAAATTTAAAAACCGAGGAGAGCCTCTTGATGACCTTATTCAAGTAGGCAATATTGGACTTATTAAGGCAATCGACCGCTTTGACGCTACCCGCGGAATTGAATTCACTACCTTTGCCACACCCACCATTATGGGTGAGATTAAGCGTCACTTTAGAGATAAGGGCTGGTCGGTGCGTGTTCCGCGACGTCTCCAGGAGCTTTCAGCGAAGGTTACTCAAGCCACAGATCAGCTTACCACCAAGCTGCAGCGCACACCTACTACCGAAGAAGTGGCTCAGCATCTCGGTGTAGAGGTTGACGAAGTTTTGGAAGCCATGGAGTCGGCAGGTGCCTACAGTCCTGTGTCTTTGGAAGGACCTACCTCCGATGATGAAGATGCACCAGCGCTTATCGATCGTTATATAACAGAGGACGAAGAGCTGAGCGGCGCAGATGATCGCATGCTTATTGAGCATATCATCGAAGAGCTTTCGCCGCATGAGCGTGAGATTATAGAGATGCGCTTTGTGGAAGGACTTACCCAAGTAGAAATTGCCGAGCGTTTAGGCATTAGTCAGGTGCAGGTATCTCGCTTGCTGCGCAAAACCTTGCAAAAAGCGCGAGAAAAGATTGAACCTGCCGCAGATCTTCAATAAGCGAGAGGCTGAACGGATACTATGCGGCTCGCAAAAGGCTACGACAATAGAAGCAGTATTCGACGTCCTCGGTCGTACTATGAGGCGAAAAACCTTGCCTTCCGAGTATGGGCTGTCGTGGGTGCCGTGCTTATCGCTGCAGCTGTTTTGTATGCTGTTGGCTTTATCATGCCGGTTATAAAAATGCTGAGCGTAGGCTTGGTGGTTGGCTTTTTCTGCTCTGCGCCTACCAACTGGTTAGAAGATAGAGGCCTGCCTCGAGGAATCGCCGCCTTCCTCTCACTGTGCGTCCTTATCGGGCTGGTGTTGCTGTTTTTAGCCTTGGTGCTTCCAGCGGTGTTTGAGCAAGTTGTTTTGTTGCTTGCACGCGTACCTCGATATGTATATGCAGCACGAGGATATTTTGAGGAGATATTCGAGCGCATAGGTGATGGATTGCAGCCTTCCGTGCAATCAGCCATTACCAGTTTTGTCGAGAGCATAGGCAGCACCCTTGCATCAACCTCGCGGGATGCCCTGCTGAATTTGTCCTCAGGTGTGGTCGTAACCCTTTTTGGTGCGTTTTCCGAACTGTTTACCATATTTTTAGGGCTTGTTTTAGCCTTTTGGTTCGCCCGCGATTATCCAAATATATTTCGAGAGATTTCCGTTATTGCGGGACCAAACTATGAAAAAGAATTACTGGTATTTACCACCGTTTTAGGGAGGGCAGTTGCAGGCTACACCCGATCTACCCTGTATACGGCTTGTATTGCAGGGCTTTTGAGCTTTGGTGGCTACGCACTTATTGAACATCCCTATGCGATTCTTATGGGCATCGTTACTGGAATGCTTCATATCATTCCTGTCGTAGGTGTTTGGATTGCGCTCTTTCTTTCAGCTTTGCTTGCCTTTTTTACCAGCCCAATGCTGGCTCTGTGGACCTGCATGGTAGGCATTGTAGCCATGAATGTTACCGACAACCTCATTGGACCTCTTATTGTTCAGTCCACCGTTCAAGTTCACCCCATACTCTCTTTTATAGCTATTGCCTGCGGTCAGGCACTTGCCGGCATTCCGGGCATGATAGTTGCGGTTCCTCTGTGTGCTGCCCTCAAAGGAGGCTTCATCTACTTCTTCGAGCTAAAAACTGGTCGTCAACTCGTATCAGAAGATGGGGTTTTGTTTAAGAGTACGCCTTTTACTGATGGCGAGGGTGACCCTATACCGTCTTACGATGCCTTGGATGACGACCGCTTCTTTTCTTCAACCCGGCTGATGCGCGACAAAAAAGACGCGTTAATATCTAATGCGCCACAAGTACCAGATACAGAGCAAGACGTATCAAGGAGATCCTAAGATGAGTGCCGATCACAAAACGATGACCACTGCACAAATTCGCGAAGACTTTATTTCCTTTTTTGTTTCTAAGGGATGCAAGCACTATCCCTCTTCTTCGCTCATTCCCGATGATCCATCCTTGCTGCTTACCAATGCTGGTATGAACCAATTTAAGGAATACTACCAGGGCAAGAAGACAATGCAGGCAATCGGCGCTACTACCTGCCAAAAGTGCCTGCGTACTAACGACATAGAAAACATTGGCGACTCGAGGCATCTCTCCTTCTTTGAGATGCTGGGGAACTTCTCCTTTGGAGGATATTCAAAGGCTGACGCCATTGCATGGGCTTATGAATTTGTTACCTCACCCGAACATCTTGGTTTGCCTGCTGAGCGCTTGTACATGACGGTCTTTGAAGATGACGAAGAAGCAATCGAGCTATGGCATGAACAAGGCGTTCCCTATGACCATATTTCTCGTCTTGGAGAAGAAGATAACTTCTGGGCGGCAGGTCCAACGGGGCCATGCGGACCATGTTCTGAGATTTATTACGACCAAGGACCTGAATTTGAGGGCGAGGCGCCAGGAGATGACGGAGACCGCTTCCTCGAGTTTTGGAACTTAGTGTTTACCCAATACGATCGCCAAGAGGATGGCTCCCTTCCCGATTTGCCGCAGCGCAACGTAGATACGGGCATGGGGCTTGAGCGTATTGCTGCCATCATGCAGTATGCAAGCTCGAATTATGAGGGAGATCTTTTGCGCGGGCTTATCCGCGTAGGGGAGAAGCTTGCGAACATTTCGTATGGAGCCAACAGCAGCTCCGATCGCAGCTTGCGCATCTTGGCCGACCATAGTCGCGCCGTGAGCTTCCTTATTGCCGATGGGGTCTTGCCCTCCAATGAAGGACGCGGATACGTATTGCGCCGCTTGCTGCGTCGTGCCGTGTTCCATGGGCGTCTCTTAGGCATCGAGGATGCTTTCTTGCATGCCTACGTTGATGAAGTCATCGCATGTATGGGGGATGCCTACCCTGAGCTCAAGGAAAACGAGACCTTGCTGCGCAATATCGTTGCTGCAGAAGAAGCACGCTTTACCGAAACGCTTGGTATTGGACGCAGCCACCTCGACGCCGCTTTGTCCGAGCTGAAGGCAGGAGAGGCGCTTTCTGGTGCAACCGCTTTTACCCTTCATGACACCTATGGATTCCCGATCGAGCTTACCTGTGAAATAAGCGAGGCAGCAGGCTATACGGTAGATATGGAGGGCTTTCATAGCTACATGGAAGAACAGCGTGCTCGCGGACGGGCTGCGACAGATCGCGAAGCATGGAGCTCTTTCAACGACGTATGGGTTTCGCTCTCTGAAAAGATTGCAGCGACCGACTTTGTGGGATACGAAAGCAATACCTGCACCGATGCTCACGTTCAAGCCTTGGTGATGGACCAGGCAGAAGTTGGTTCTGCCTGCACCGGCGACGAGGTTTCAGTTGTTGTTAATGCCACCCCCTTTTATGCCGAGATGGGCGGACAAATTAGTGATACGGGCAGCATATGCAGTGAGGCTGCGCGCCTTGAAGTTATTGATGTCTCGGTGAGAGGCGACGGGCTCTATGCGCACAACTGCATTGTGCGTGAAGGCACCATTATGGTGGGCGACAAGGTAAGCTGCAGTATCGATGTGGCTCGCCGTGAGCTCATTCGGCGCAACCACACGGCAACACACCTCTTAGACGCTGCATTAAAGCAGGTGCTGGGAGACCATGTAAACCAGGCAGGTTCCTTGGTGAGCTTCGATAGGCTCCGCTTCGACTTTACGCACTTTGAGGCGCTCACACAGGAGCAGCTTGCCCAGATAGAAGCCCTTGTTAATGCACAGGTATTCGCTCATGAGCCGGTTGCTACGCGTATCATGGCGCTCGACGACGCCAAACGCGAAGGAGCTATTGCCCTGTTTGGTGAGAAGTACGAAGACGAAGTACGTGTGGTATCGGTAGGCGACATTCATGAGCCCTTCTCATGTGAGCTCTGCGGCGGAACACATGTGAGCAACACCAGTGAAATTGGCTTCTTCAAGATTGTGTCCGAAGGCTCAGTTGGCGCTAACCTGCGTCGCATTGAGGCGGTCACCAGTGCCCATGCCCTTGAATATGTGGACAAGCGCATAGAAGAGCTCAACAGAAGTGCCGCCGCCCTTCACTGTGCACCACTTGAGCTGCACACGCGCATTGAAGCCCTCAGCGAGCATACGCAGCGTCTTGAAACCAAGCTGGCAGAAGCCACGCGCAATGCCACGGGAGAGGTAGCGAAAAGCTTAATTGCAGGTGCCATTGAGGTTAACGGCTACCGATGTGTTATTGATTGCATGAGCGGGATAAACGCAAAAGAGCTGCGCGGTGTGTGGGATAGCATTCGCGACTCTGCAGGCGCCGCGCAGATTGCCTGTGTGTTGGCAAGCGAAACTCCCGACGGCAAGGTAGCACTTCTTGCGGCAGGCACAGCAGACGCTGTTGAGTCGGGCTTTAATGCAGGGGCAATTATCGGCTCCATAGCCGAGGCAGTAGGGGGCCGTGGAGGCGGACGTCCTGCAATGGCACAAGCGGGTGGTAAGAACGCACAAGGCATCCAAGAGGCTCTCACGATTGCACGTGAGTGGCTGCAGTAAGCATTGCACGTGAATGGCTGCACAGGGTTTTAAGCAGTAGGGCTTCGAACACATGAGAGCACTTGCACTTGACATAGGGGATACCCGATGTGGCATTGCTGCCACAGATGCCTCGGGTAGCATTGCAAGCCCCGTATGTGTTCTGTCCTTGCAGGAGCTGCTTAACAATGCTCGCTCATGGCAGCGCATACTTGAAGACTATGAGCCGGAGGTACTTGTTTGTGGTTTGCCCACAACACTTGCGGGCGAGCAGCATACGCAAGCATTACATGTACGTGAACTTGCCATGGAAGTAGCCCAAACAGCTCAGCTTCCCGTAGAATTTATTGATGAAAGATTCACCAGCTCAGAAGCAAAACGTATCCTGCGGGAACGTGGACTTTCCGAGCGGGACATGCGAGGTAAGGTGGACATGGTAGCCGCCTCATTGTTTTTAGAAACATGGCTCGCACGACACAACGAAAGGTGATTTTGTATGCCGCGGCATTTTCCCTCGACAGAGCAAGATCCCCCGAAGTCAGCTGATTATGCAGCTGCAGGAAAAAGCAGCCAAGCTCCAGCGCGCTCGTATAGCTCACATCGCTCTCGTCGAACAGCTCGACATAGGGCGTCTTCTGCAGGGCACGCGCAGCCCAACAAGCCTGTTATCATTGCGGTAATCTGTGCCGTTGTGCTTGCGCTCACTGCCATCGCGGTTTTTGTTATTGCACCCTTTTTTGCCTCGAGTGCAGAGGAAGAGCTCGTTTACGAGCAAGTAATCGTTACGGTTCCTGATGGCTCAGGTGTTCTGCAAATTCAAGCCTTGCTGGTAGAGGCAAATGTTGTAAGCGATGACAACGAGTTTTACGCGCGCGTTATGGAGCGTGGCGAGGAAACCAATCTCAAAAGCGGTACCTACGAATTTACCACCTATTCCGATGTTGACGATGTTATCGACCAGCTGGTAGAAGGACCCAACACCACATACAACCGTCTTACTCTGCCAGAAGGATTGACGGTATCCGAGACTGCAGCACTCGTTGAGTCATCTCTTGGTATTTCTGCAGATGTCTTCCTCGAGCAGGCAAAGGCTTCAAATTATGCATCTGAGTACAGCTTCTTAGCAGATGCGCAAAACGATTCACTCGAGGGCTTTTTGTATCCCAAAACCTACGACTTTTCAGGTCAAGAGATAACTGCCGATTTGGTCATTCGTACCATGCTCGACCAATATGAAACCGAGCTTGCTTCCTACGACTTTGAAGCCGCTGCTGAAGCCATTTTGGAGCGCTACGGCATTGAGATGAGCGAGTACGACTTTATTACGCTTGCTTCCATTATCGAGTGGGAAGCGGTAACTGATGACGATAGAACGCTGGTGAGCTCGGTGTTTTATAACCGCCTCTCGCTGGGTATGGCATTGCAATCCGATGCCACGATGTCCTATGTCACCGGGAGTGCGGTAACCGCAAGCGACCTGAGCATAGAGAGTGAGTACAATACCTACCTCAACCTTGGGCTTACCCCAACACCTGTGTGTTCTCCTTCAATAGAATCCATTCAAGCGGCGCTTGAGCCATCCGATACAAGCTACCTGTACTTCTACATTGTTGAAGATGGTGTTACTTCGGTTCATGCCTTTTCTGAAACCTACGCACAGCATCTTGCAGTTATAGAGGAGTATTCATGAGTCTGCTTTC
>CAYWNN010000016.1:0-8396 GCA_964459685.1 uncultured Coriobacteriaceae bacterium | reverse complement strand
CAATACATTCCAGCTCGACAAGTGCTCCTTTTGGTAAGGCAGAGACTTCTACAACGCTTCTGGCAGGTTCAGGAGATGGAAAGCGCCGGGCATATACCTTATTCATGACGTCATAGTCTGCCATATCGGTAAGGTATACCGTTACCTTTGCTACATCGTCAAGCGTACAGCCCACCTCAGAAAGTATGCTTTCTACATTTGAAATTGCCTGGTTAATCTCGGCTTCAATGCCTCCTGAAACCAAGCTATTTGATTGAGGGTCAATACCAAGCTGACCTGCGGTAAATACGAGACGGCCCGCTGTTGTACCTTGTGAATAGTGGCCAAAGGCAGCAGGTGCACCCGAAGATGAAATTGCATATTTCATAGGGCTCCCCTCTTAGCTCTTTTGTTTACCATCCTGCAGGCTCGCGTCAACGGCTTCACGAATATATGCAAGACCAACCTTGCTGTAGATGACCGCTGTGATAACAGAACATATGCAGCCTACATATACAAAAAGCATGCCAATGGGAACAGGCTCGCTATTGAGAAGTGGCAACCACGATACATTTACCAGGCCAAGGCCATTAACAACGGGAATACCAAGTAATAAATTGACAAAACCAAACATCAGCAATGCGGTAGTTACTTTGCCAATAAAGACAACGTCAATGGGTTGGCTGCGGTAGCGATGAACGATACGCATGCCAATGGCGAGGTATATATCACGACCAACAACAAATAATGCAATCCATACCGGAAGTTCTCCCCGTATAAGGAGACCTAAAACACCACTAAAGAGCAGCATACGATCTACTATGGGGTCGAGTACCTTGCCAAACCATGAAACGGTGTTGGTGGCGCGCGCTACCATGCCATCTAAGAAATCGCTGGAAGCAGCAATGGCATAGATGATAGTCCCTGCAAGTCGACTACCTTCAGCACAAAATACCCAAAGAAAAACGAGCGTCATAATAAGACGCGTAAAGGTAAGTAAATTAGCTGTTGTGAAGATGGCATGCGAAGGATTGTCTGATGAGCCTATTTTGCTCAAGATGTTTTCGGCAACATCCTCATGTCTGTCTTCAAATTCAGTCAACGCCAACCTCTGTTCTAGGTGGAAATTGTCACCTCAGCCATAGAGAAACGGATAAATGTTCGAGTGGTTATAATACCCTATACATTCCTACATAGTTACCCAAGCAAAGAGTCTTTAACCAAGGAGTCATTATGACAAACACCGCCTTGCTTGTAATTGATGCAATCGAGTCGAAATCAGAAGACAGTGTTTACGATCCAAAGAGTGTAACGGCGAAATATCGAGCGGCTGTGGCACAAGCTGTTGCCCTATGCCATGATCGCAAGATACCTGTTATCTATTGCAATGATGCGCACATCCCAGGCATCGACAAAGAGCTTGAGCTATGGGGTGAACACGGAGTGAAAGGCGAGATGCGCCTGTTTTCTGAGATAGCGCAAGCCCCTGAGGATTTCCTTATTGAAAAACGCCGCTATTCAGCATTCTTCGAGACAGACCTCGATCTTACGCTTCGTGAGTTGGGTATTTCCGAGCTTTTAGTATGTGGTGCAGATACTAATATCTGCGTCTTGCACACACTGGCAGATGCCTTCTATCGGAACTATGCCACCACGCTTATAGAAGATGCCACCATGACCTTCTTGTGCGGAACACAGGAAGCTGCTATTGAGCACATTACGAAGTGCTTTGGAACAAAGCTCACCAGCTGCGACGCGCTTGCTGCTCAAGCTGAAAGCACGCTATAGCTGCTGTGCGCTATAGGCGCACACGACACCTGGGCAGGCTATAAGTGTGGCGCAGGCTGCAAAGCCAAACTGAACATACACCACACGCATAACAGCTTATAAGGGGGAGCTCTCTACATGGGGAGCTCCCTCACTGTTATAGATATGCGATGGCTTCAATTTCGATACGTGCACCCTTGGGCAGTGCGGCAACAGCGTATGCAGCACGAGCGGGATATGGCTCGGAGAAAAACTCTGCATACACGTCATTAACGCTTGCAAAGTCTTCGATATCGGCGAGCAAGACGCTAACTTTTAGTACCTTATCCATGCCTGAGTTTGCAGCCTCAAGAATGTGAGAAATATTGGTGAGACATTGTTTTGCCTGAGCCTGAATATCCCCTTCAACCAGCTCGCCCGTAGAAGGATCGAGAGGAATTTGTCCTGAAACATAGATAGTCGAGCCCTCAATAATTGCTTGAGAGTATGGACCAATAGCTTCTGGAGCCTTATCTGTGTGAACACTGGTTGACATGAGATACTTCCCTTCCCTGACGACTGATTGCATTATACCTATGCATCATGTTGATTCATTTTTTAGTACTACGTTTATCCCTAGCCTAGGTCCTCGCCATTGGTGGCAATGACCTTCTGGTACCAATAGAAACTGTCTTTGCGCATACGACTCATATCGCCGTTGCCCTTATCATCGCGGTTCACATAGATGAAACCGTAGCGCTTCTCCATCTCACCGGTCGACACGCTTACCAAATCGATTGCGCTCCATGGCGTATAGCCAATGAGGTCAACACCGTCGTCGATGGCGAGCTTCATCTGCTTGATATGCTGACGAAGATAATCGATACGATAGTCGTCGTGAATGCGTCCATCCGCATCGACGCTGTCAAATGCACCCAAACCGTTCTCAGTTACCATAATGGGCACGCCAAAGGCTTCGTAAACCTTGTTAAGCGTATAGCGCAGACCTACGGGGTCGATTTGCCAGTCCCAATCAGATGCCTTGAGATAAGGATTCTTTGCACCGCCCATAATGTTGCCTGATACCTGTGCAACATCCTTTTGAACAGTTACACAGTTAGTCATGTAGTAGCTGAGCGAATAAAAGTCGACAGTTCCCTCGCGAAGGATTTGAGCATCTTCTGGCTCCATGCTCACCGTGATACCCTCACGTTCAAAATAGCGCTGAGCAAAATAGGGATAGACACCCTTAACCTGCACGTTACCAGAGAGACCATTGCGCAGCTGATCTTCTTGTTGGGTCTCGAGCACATCATCGGGGTTGCAGGTGAGTGGGTACATGGTGATGTGGCAGATCATGGTGCCGAAGCAAAAATCTGGGTTTATTTCTCGTCCCATCTTCACCGCACGGGCACTTGCCACAAACTGGTTATGCAGAGCTGTCCAACGCTTGTTGGGGTCGTCAACCTGATCGGAGAAATATGTCGTGCCCGGATGTAGGAAGCCGCCGTGATTCCAGTTGCCCGTTGGGGTGGCAAGGCAATTGATTTCATTAAAAGGAATCCAGTAGCGCACGCGCGAGCGATAGCGCTTAAAGAGCACTTCTGCGAAGCGCAGATACGAATCGATGGCGCGCCGATCAGCCCAACCATCATATGCCTTTACGAGATGGAGCGGCCACTCGTTGTGATATATGGTTACCAACGGCTCGATACCATAACGCTCGAGCTCATCGAAGACGCGGTCGTAAAATTCAAGCCCCGCCTCACAGGGTTCGCTCTCCTCACCGGTGGGAAAGATACGTGTCCAGTTAATGGACATGCGATACATCTTAAAGCCCATCTCCGCCATAAGCGCAATGTCTTCTTGGTAGTGATGGTAAAAATCGGAAGCCTCATGGCTCGGGTAATAATAGCGTTCAGGATCGATATCGAGCGTAATGCGACGCGATCCCTTGTGAGTACCAACCACCATAGCATCGGCAAGGCTCGGGCCTTTGCCGTCTACATCCCAGGCTCCCTCGATCTGATTTGCCGCTGTGGCGCCACCCCAGTAGAAGCCCTCCGGAAATCCGCAACCCTTGGTCATCACTACCCCCTCATACAATGAACTATTAACTAGTCATTTCCACTTCGTCACTATGTTCCAACACTACTGCCATCATATTTTGATATCAATAATGTTCAGTAAAATCCCCATTTCTTGCTGGTAAACGGTCATCGAGAACGGATGAGTGAACTTTTTTGAAGCTATACTTGACTAAATAATTTTTTAGTATTACTTATTAACAATAGGCAGGACAAAAGGAGAACGTCGTACCGCATCAGTTGCTCTACAAGGGAGGAATTATGGCAAAAAAGAGCATTTCGGTACCTGACATTATCGCTGCGTTGGGCGGAAAGGAAAACATTGCACAAGCTGCCCATTGCATAACGCGGCTTCGTGTCACGACCAAGGACAAAAGCAAAATCGACGAGGAGGCCCTCAAGGGAGTCTCTGGTGTTCTCGGTATCGTTAATACCGGCGAGCAAACACAAATTATCATCGGCCCGGAAGTAAGTAATATCTATCGTGAGTTCGTTGAGCTTGCTGGTGTCGATGAAGAAGCGTCCATCGATGAGAATCTCGACCTTAAAGAAGATCTCAAGAATAAAAAGGGCGTTACGCTTACACGCGTATTTGAAACAATAGCTGCTATCTTTAACCCGCTTGTTCCTGCACTCGCTGGCTGTGGTTTCCTGTCTGCTGCAGTTAGCATCTTCAGTGCAATTGGTTTCTCAACAGATGATCCCACCTTTGCTACCATCTCTGCGGTTGCGAGGGCAATCTTTACCTTCATGCCATTCTTGCTTGCTGCAAGCACCGCGAAGGTATTCAAGATGAATCAGTTTGTTGCTCTTGCCATCTGTGCAGGCATGATGTCGAGCACCTGGTCGGGCCTTATTGCCGAAGGTGTTTCAACTTATACCTTCCTCGGCATTCCGTTCAGAGTAATCGATTATTCATCGTCAATATTGCCGGTTATCTTTGCCATCATTCTTGCGTCCTTCGTTGAGCGCTTCTTGAACAAATGGGTACCCAGTGCGCTCAAGATCATCTTCGTACCAGCATTGACGGTACTTATTGCGACACCTATAACGCTTATGACCATTGGGCCATTCGCCTACTGGGTTGGCGAACTGCTTGCTGAGGGTGTCAACTGGCTCTTTGTCAACGGCGGTGTCTTCTCCGGTCTTATTTATGGTGGTATTTACTCCTCCATGGTTTTGCTTGGTATTCAGCACGGTATGACTCCAGTTCTTACTCAGATGATTACCACTCAGGGCTTCAACTACATCTCCCCTACCTCGGGCTCCGCAAACATCGGACAAGCAGGTGCAGCGTTTGGCGTGTGGCTCAAGTCTAAGGATAAGAACCAAAAAGCCAATGCAGCCTCAGCCTGCATCGCTGCGTGCTCTGGCGTTACCGAACCAGCTATCTACGGCGTGAACGTGCCCAATGGCAAGCCATTCTTCTTTGCAGCCATTGGTGGTGCCTGCGGCGGTGCCTTCGCTTCGTTCTTTGCACTCAAGTCCTTCGTTATGGGTGGTCCGTCATTCTTGTCCTTTGGCATGTTCCTTGGTGGGGATAACCCCGTCTACAACTGTGCCATGGTCATGGCTGGTTTTGCCATTGCCTTCATTGTGGCTGCCACACTTACCTATCTATTCTGGAATCCTGAGGAGACTCCTAAGACAACAATCTCTTTGTAGGAGTTCTTAGGTTCTGAAACAGTGTTGTTTCCTATAAGCGCGGACATCGGACAAATGTCCGCGCTTCGTTTTGGCATCATAGGTGCCATTACCTCGATACCGCCCCATTCAACGAGGAGATGCCGTGGCTTCATTGCGCACAAAGATGATTCCCGCCTTTGCAACAGCCGAGGGAGGTCTGTTCTCGACCGTCGAGAAGGCCGATGTTGGAAGCTCCTATCAAGAGCTTGAGCGTCAAGGTGTGGCGCTCATGGGCTGGGCAGATCCCTTTATGCCCGATACATCACTGCCGTCGCATATCGAAAAAGCTCTTGAAGCGGCGATACACGATGTAAGTGCCCCGCATTACACGGCACCAATTGGTAACCCTGAGCTTAAGCGTGCCATTGCACGAAAGCTTGAGGAGCAAAACGGACTAAGCGTTAACCCAGAACGCAACATTCTCATTACGCCAGGCTCTGACTCAGGTCTTTATTTTGCAACCCTCCCCTTTATCAATGAAGGTGATGAGGTCATTATCCCTTCGCCGAGCTACCCCAATAATTTTCTCAATGTACGCATTATGGGTGGAGTTGTTGTCCCACTAGAACTTGACGCAGAGGAAGCTTTTCAACTCTCACGAGAGGCGCTCGAGGCACGTCTGACACCTCGTACCAAAATGGTGTTGCTTACTCATCCCAACAACCCAACAACTACCGTGTTCAATCGAGCGTCACTTGAGGCTCTTGCTGCCTTTGTTATCGAGCACGACCTTGTGCTCGTTGTCGATCAAGCATTTGAGGACTTTACCTTTGAACATGAGATGATTACCCCCGCTGCATTGCCGGGCATGTTTGAGCGCACCATTTCCGTCTTTTCCTTCTCCAAGGGAATGGGGCTATCTGGTTTGCGCGTAGGATATATCGTCTGTGACGACCAGGTAATGGATACGATGTTTGCAAACGCTGTTTCGGTTATTGGTGCTACCTCTACGGCTGCACAGCATGCCGTTCTTGCAGCATTTGACGATACCTCATTCATGCGAGACTTCGAAGAAGCCTATGAGCTACGCCGTCATGACGCATATAACATCCTTAATGATGTTCCCGGTGCAAGTCTTATGCTGCCCGAATCTGGCTTTCTGTGTTGGCTTGACGTTTCACAACTGGGAGATTCGAGTGACATCGTGAACTACCTTCTGCGAGAAGCGAAGGTTTCAGTTAACGATGGTAAGAACTATGGTCCAGGTGGTGCCGGACATCTTCGTATTGTTCTTGGTGTTTATCGCGATAACCAGCGCGTCCATGATGCTTTGATGCGCATTCATGACGCCCTCATCTCCTACCCTAAGTCCTTAACTTAAAATTCCTGTTGTTATTTCACCCATTCGTGCGTAGTGCAATTGTGAAGATTGGAAGCTCTCGTGGAACTGACAAGCACTGATAAGCTCATCCTTAACTCGTATATTCCTGTTATTCACGATCTTGCTGCCTATCTTGGCAGCAGCTTTGAGATTGTTCTCCATTCGCTTGAGGACTACGAGCATTCCGTCATCGAAATTGTTAACGGCGAACATACTGGTCGTACCATCGGCTCGCCAATTACTGACCTTGCCCTCGACATGCTCGAGGCGCTCTCAAAGGGGCAAACTACGAGCGTATATTTCACCAGGCGCAGAAGTGGTGAGCCACTTAAGTCCTCTACGATTGCCATACGCGGAGAGCACGACCGCATTATTGGGCTTATCTGCATCAACATGCATCTCAACACACCCTTGTGTGATGTGCTCGACTCCCTTCGCCCTTCGAGTGAAAACGAGCATCTGCTCTACACCCACGAAATCTTTGCCTCTGATGTACACGACCTCGTTGAATCAGCGCTCGAAGAGGTTCGCGAGTATGTGCTCGCAGATGCCACTGTTTTGCCATCAAACAAAAATAAGGTCATCGTCGAAGAGCTGTACCGCAAGGGCATATTCCAGATGAAAAATGCAGTCACCATTGTGGCGAGCCTGCTTAATATCTCTAAGAATACGGTCTATATGCACATCCGCAACTACAGGAGCAGCCAAGAGGATGCTGGAGCGGGATGTGCATCTGAGGCAGCATCGTAGTTGAGCAAGCTCACTTCACACGAATGAGCTGAGCACCTACAGCAACCGAGCTATTGGCATCGGGAATAAGCTCAACGCTGTCATAATCTGAGCTGTTTGTAATAACGACTACGATGATGTCTTGGTAACCAGCTGCTGCAATTTCTTGTTTGCTAAAGCCTAAGAGTGGTGCTCCCGCCTTAACCTGCGCACCTTGCTGAACATAGCTGGTAAATCCCTTACCATTCATCTCTACCGTATCAAGCCCCACATGTACGAGTAGCTCAATACCATCGTCGCTCAGCAAACCCACCACATGCGGCATGGTAACGCTTACAACTCCATCAACTGGCGCATACACTATTTCGCTCTCGGGTTTGATGCCACAACCTTGTCCCAAAACCTTAGACGCAAATGCCTCATCGGGAACTTGTTCTATGGGTATGGTGGTGCCTGAAACTGGCGCACATACGATACCCTGCTCTGCTTGCATGGCTACCGGCTCTAGCTGCTTCGTAGCCTCTGCGGATGGCGAAAGCGTTTTTCCCATACCTAAAATCTTGTCAAATAAGCCCATGTGAGCCCCTCTCCGAATGTATTAGTTTCTGTGCTCTACCTTATCAAACTTGCTCTATCAAGAGCACCAGATTGCAGCGTGATAGTTGGTGTTGAGCATATTCAAGGAGCTCTGCACAGAGATAGGTATGCATTTTTCTGCAGATATGCGTGCGGCGGGCTTGCTCTTCATGGCTTCGGGTGTTATATTTCTTCAGCACACGGGTGGTGGCGCAGCTTGGTAGCGCACTTGACTGGGGGTCAAGGGGTCGCTGGTTCAAATCCAGTCCACC
>CAYWNN010000015.1:0-8541 GCA_964459685.1 uncultured Coriobacteriaceae bacterium | reverse complement strand
CGGACAGGACGCCGGGGGTATCCGCCGCTTGTGCGAGCGCGTCCTCGATGCTTTGTCCCTCGGCGGGTTCGGCTGAGATGAGGATCGATCCGTCGTGAAGCTCGATGATGTCCGTGACGGCAAGCCCGGCGTCCTCAAGGTTGCACGCGGTCTCGTCTGCTGCGTTTTCGGCCTCGTTGTCGGCAGAGAGCGCGATCGCGCCCGTCTCGACGATGGCGATGACGCCCGTCGGTTCGGGCGTGGCGATAGCGGCGGATTCATCCGTCTCGGCAAGTGTCGTCGATTCGGCAAGTGCGGCAGACTCAGCGAGGGCCGCCTCGCCGTCGCTTGCCTGCGTGGCGCCGAAAGCTGCAGGAACGCACCCGACGGCGAGAAGGGCTGCAAGTAGCATCGCGCAGAGCGCGCGGGTCGGATGTGCGATGCGGGGCGCTGTCCTACCGCGTCTTTTGCACCAAAAGCCTCTTCCTTCGCGCTCCATGAACGCCTCCTATCAAGCAAAGCCGCCTGCGTGTTTCACCACGGCCCTTTTCTTGCTTCTTTCCGCCTACGGTTTCCTAACGATACCAGCAAACGCGCTCGCACGGCGGCGCGCTTCGGGCAAAAGAGGTAAACCGCCCAATCCTTTCATCGGTCTGAAAGCACGGCGCGAAATGCAAGAGAACGCGGCTGCGTCGTATCATAAGCGGGTGTCGCTACGCAGCGGCAGCGCAACGGATCAAGCACATGCCATCAGGGGGCGCGTGCTCGGGCGAGGAGGTGGGCGATGCTGTGGAAGCTGGTCGGCACGGCGACGCCGCGTTCTCTCGCTGCCCAGTTTGCGAAGTTCGCAGGCGTTGGCCTGGCCGCATTCGTCATCGACTACGGGATCATGGTGTTTCTCGTCGAGGTGTTCGGCTTCGATTCCGTCGTTGCTGCCACGGTGTCGTACGTGGCGTCGGTCGTCGTCAACTACCTCATGTCGATGCGCTTCGTGTTTCGCCATCGGGATGGCATGAGCCGCCACCGCGAGTTCGTTGTCTTTGTCGCGCTCTCCACGATCGGTCTCGGCATCAACGATGTGCTGCTTTGGCTTGCGACCGACATCGCCGGCATCGACTATCGCATCGCCAAACTGGGCGTTGCGGTCATCGTTGCTATGTGGAACTTCTTCTCGCGCAAGGCGTTCCTCGACGCTGATCGCTAGGGAAACGCTGATTAATTGCTTTCATCCGAATCCGTCCTGTGCCTGAAGCGTTTGCGAACGTAGGCCTCAGTGAGGTACCGGCGACCTGCGTCGATGAGGCTGAGGGCGCAGGCGCCCAACGCAGGGCAGAGGCGGGCGGAATGAATCGATCGCCTCTTCCCTCGATACCCCGCTACGCTTCGCCGCGAAGGAATTTCTCGATGAAGCCGGTGTCGGCCTTGCCTGCTCTGAAGGTCTCGTTTTCCAGGATCGCGTACTGAAAGTCGAGGTTCGTCTCAACGCCCACGACAACCATCTCCTCAAGCGCTGTGCGCATCTTTGCGATCGCCTCCCTGCGGTCGCGCCCGCGCACGATGACCTTCGCAATAAGCGGGTCGTAGTACAGCGATATTTCCGAACCGTCGAAGGCCGCCGTGTCGACGCGGACGCCGTTGCCCCCCGGCAAATGCATCTGCGAGATCGTTCCGGGGCTTGGCATGAAGTTCTTCTCGGGAATCTCTGCATTGATGCGGCACTCTATCGCGCTGCCCTGCATTCTGATCCCGTCTTGCGTGAAGGACAGCTCTTCGCCTGCGGCGACGCGGATCATCTCTCCGACAAGGTCGGTATGCGTGATGATCTCCGTCACACAGTGCTCCATCTGAATGTGCGTGCTCATCTCCCTGAAGTAGTAGTTGCGGTTTTGGTCGAGCAGGAAGCCGATCGTGCCGCAGCTCGTGTAACCGACGGCTCGTGCCGCCTTAATCGCATCGTCTGCCATGCTCTGCCGCAGGTCCTCGTCAAGCTTGGGGCAGGGACTTTCCTCGATCATTTTTCGCCGTCTGTGCTGTACCGAGCAGTCTCGCTCGCCAAGCGCCACGACGTTGCCGTGGTGGTCTGCGATGATCTGGACTTCAACATGAAAGGACCCGCGCGCGAAGCGTTCGAGGTGCATTGTGTTGTCGCCGCAGACGGCAAGGCTCTCGCGCTGCGCGATGCCGAACTGCTCGGTAAAGTCGTCTGCGGACTCGGACACTCGCATGCCCTTGCCGCCGGCGCTCGATGACGCCTCGATCATGATCGGCCAGCCGATACGGCGTGCCTCTTCGAGTGCTCGTTTGCCGTCATGGATGCCGCTTGCGGAGTCGGGCACGACCGGGATGCCCGCCTCCATCATTATGCGTCGCGCTTGGCTTTTGTTGCTCATGCGGTCGATGATCTCGGGCGCAGGGCCGATGAAGGCGATGCCGTTGTCACGGCACAACTTCGCGAAGGCGGCGTTCTCGGAGAGGAAGCCGTAGCCGGGATGGATCGCGTCGGCGTGCGTTCCGAGAGCGGCGGACAGAATGGCCGTTGCGTTGAGATAGGAGTCGCGTACGGGCGCAGGGCCGATGCATACGGCTTCGTCGGCAAGGTAAACGTGAAGCGCGTGGCGATCCGCCGTCGAATATACGGCGACGGTCTTGATGTCCATCGCGCGACAAGCGCGGATGATGCGGACGGCGATTTCTCCGCGATTCGCGATGAGAATCTTATTGAACATGCTTGGCCCCTAAGCGCTTGCGGCAGCGGTCGCGATGGAGAAGAGCGGCTGGTCGTATTCGACCTGCGTTCCGTTTGCCGCGAGGACCTCCGTTACGATTCCGGGCGCGGGCGCCGTGATCTCGTTCATCATCTTCATAGCTTCGACGATGCCGAGCGTCTGCCCGGTGAGCACCTCTTGGCCGACTTGCACGAAGGGTTTCTCGTCGGGGCTCGGCCCGGTGTAGAAGGTGCCGACCATTGGGCAGCGCACCAGCGTCGATGCGGCGTCGTCTGCGAGGGGGGCTGCGGGCGCCCCCTCCGTCGCTTTCGCCGCGGCTTCGCGCGCATGCAGCAGATCGCTCACGCGTTCGGCCATGAGAGGAAGCGCCGTCGCGGACAGCGGACTGGTTGAGCGCTCAAGCTCGATCTTCACGTTTCCGTCGTCGTAGCGAAGCGCCGTGAGGTTCGCGTCGTCCATGATGGCGATGAGTTCGGTGATCGGGGTGGTATCCATGTTGCGTACCTCGTTTCTTCGTGCGGCGTTTCCCTGCGTGCCTGTTCCGATCCAACCGGCTGTCAGTCGCCGGCTCCCTGTTCTATCCATAGCTTCTGCTCGCGATTCTTGATCGCTTGCGCCTCGAGAAGAGGCGCAAGTCTGCGCGCGGTTCGCCGAGGAGACACGCCTCCGTAGCAGGGGCGCTTCACCTTCTTCTCGATCGCATGCATAAAGGCGCTCTCTTCGCGGTAGAGACGCTGGGCCTCTCGTACGTCTATGCGGTCGAAACGGATGCGGCGTCCCGGGCAGGACTGCACGAGTTTGGGGATGTCGACGGTGGCGACGGTGGCGATCTTTGCGTAGCCTCCGGTCGTCTGTCGGTCGGCAAGCATGACGATAGGGCGTCCGTGCGAGGGAACCTGTACGGCTCCGAAGGCGATGCCGTCCGATATGATGTCCGATCCGTCGATGGTGGCGATCTTCGGCCCGTCAAGACGAAAGCCCATGCGGTCGCACTGCTCCGTCGTCGAGAAGGTTGCGCCGTAGAAGGTCTCAATGCCTTCGGGTGTGAACAGGTTCTCCTGCGGACCTGGGATGACGCGCAGACGCACGAGATCGTTGGTGAAACCGTAGAACGCATCGTCGGGATCGAGCGCGTGGGATTCGAGGTTTGGCAGGTAGTCGACGGTGCGGGTCGTGAACGGCAGGTAGTCGCCGGTGACGAGCGCGCGTCCCTTCCATCCTCCGATGCCGCATTTGAGATTGGTCGAGCGGCTGCCCATCACTTCTTCGATGCGGATGCTCCCTCCCGCGATCGCGAGATAGCCGTACACGCCGGTGTGCGGCCCCTTGAACGACAGCACCGAACCGCGCTCGATCGAGAGCGCACAGTAGTTCGGCACGGCACGGCCGTCAATGCAGGGGGAGAAATCTCCTCCGGTGATGGCGATGTAGGTGCTCGTCGTAAAGCGCAGGGTCGGGCCGGCAAGGCAGAATTCGAGAACGGGCGCGTTCAAGTCGTTGTCCACAAGGGCGTTCGCGATCGAGAAGGCTCGGCGATCCATGACGCCCGAAGGGGAAAAGCCGCCATCGAGGTAGCCGAAGCGCCCTCGATCCTGCACCGTCGTCATGGCTCCGGGCTTGTTCACAGTGAGACCCATAGATTAGCGTGCCTCTTTCGCGTCGGCCGCCTTCGTTGCGCGTGCGGCATTCTTCGCATCCCGACTTCCATCGTCGATACTGAAGGCTTTGCTGCCGTCGGCATCCGCGAGTTCTTCGACAAGGGAATCGTGGTCGAATTCCCGCTCTAAAACGAGCTGCTCGATACGTGCGTACTCGTGCATCGAGATCGGCACAAAGCGCAGATAGTCTCCTGCTGCGTAGAGGACAGGGCGGGCGCGATCGGGATCGTAGGGCCTGACGGGGGTTCGGCCGATGATCTGCCAGCCGCCGGGTGACGCGAGCGGGTAGACGCCCGTCTGGGAGCCTCCGATGCCGATCGACCCCGCTTCAATCCGCGTGCGCGGCACCTCAAGGCGCGGGATGCTCAAACGCTCGTCAAGCCCGCCGAGATAGGCGAAGCCTGGAAGGAACCCGAGCATGTCGATAAGGTAGTCGCGCCCGGAGTGGAGGGCGACGACTTCGTTCTCCGAGAGGTCCGCATGCGCGGCGACCCGTGCAAGGTCGGGGCCGAACTCCCCTCCGTAGCGCACGGGGATTTTGACGATGCGCCGCACCTCGGCGTTTACGGCACTCAGGTTGCGCAGCTTTCCCCGCACTGTCGCGATCAGGCTGTCGTAGTCGATAAGGGTCGGGTCGTAGCAGATCATCAGCGAGCAGAAGGCGGGAACAAGCTCGACGATGCCTGGAACAGGATCGGCTTTGAGCATTTGGGCGGCGCAGCGGATACGCTGGCTCGTGCGAGCCGAGATCTCGTGAGAGAACTCGAGGTTGATGGCCGAATCTCCCGCTATGCTTACCGTAAAGCCTGTCACAACCGCCTCTCTGCGCGTTTTTTCGGGACATGCGTCCGCGCGGCTTCTCATCGGCTCTCTCGGGATCGCGCATCGATGCGTCGCTTGCCGTCTTGTCGGTGTCGATCACGAGTGCGTTGCCGCATCCTTAGATGAAGAGCGCGCCCGCGCGGCTCGCACAGGCGTTCGCAGCAAGGTCGGCAAAATTGTATCACAGCATGAATAAAGCAAAGGGACGCCGACATCCCGCCCGCACGGTCATGCATTATCATCTGCAGGAACGCAGGTGCGTTTTCCAAATCTCTTGCGTGGATGCGCAGGTGAAGCGCTTTGCGCTCACGACGAGCCGGACGAGGGGCGAGAGCGTCCCTCTGCCGTCTTTTTCTTCGAGAGGGAAAAGACCTCGCTCAACACGATGGCGACGAAGATGAGCGCGAAGCCGGCGAGCAGGCGCGGCGTCACCTGCTCGCCGTAGAGCAGCACCGAGAAGAGCACGCCGAACACGGATTCAAGGCTCAACAGCAGCGAGGTCTGCGCTGGCGGCACGTATGCGAGCGAGACATTCTGGATGCCGAAGCACAGGATTGAGGCGAACAGAACAAGAAAGGCCATCTGCCCGACGATCAAGGGGGAGAGCAGCACCTCTACGGAAGGGACACTTTCGGTGCAGGCGCCCAGAGCAAGCCCGCACAGTCCTTCCGTGACGAATTGGATCACCGTGAGCACCAGCACGTCAGCCGTTTGCGAGAATTTCGATACGAACACGATGTGGATCGCGAACAACAACGCGCAGACGAGCGTGACGCCCTCGCCGAAGCCGACCGAGAAGCCTTCCTGCGACTCGCTGACGGATACGAGCCAAATGCCCGCTATGGCGATCGCCGCCGCGCCGATGTTGAATGCCGTCGGTCGCTTACGGGCGAGGATCCACCAGGCAAAGGGGACGATCACGCAGTACGTTGCCGTAAGGAAGGCGTTGATTCCCGGCGTCGTATGCTGAAGGCCGACGGTTTGGGCGAAGAAGGCGAGAAAGTCGAACAGCCCGAGCAGCGCGCCCATACCGAGCACGCGCGGAGAGATCGTCCGAATCACTTGTCGATGAAGGATGGCCAAGAGGATGATCCCAGCACAGGTGAACCTGATGCCGAGCAGCCATGCGGGGGGCAGCGCTTCCACGACCTCCTTCATCACGACGAAGGAGACGCCCCAGATGGCGGTCGCTGCTACCAGAAGGATCTTGAATATGTATGGGGGAACGGCGGCGAATTTCATAGTCCGCGTATTCTAACGTGAAAGGGAGCGCTTGTCGCGTCCGATCCCGCCGCTTCCTTGCACTAGGATGCGCGGGTGCTCGCGCTGCGCTACAATGGGCGGCGATTGCCGGGAAAGAGGGTGTCGATCTGGCCAAGGCGCTGCGCTTTAGTTGGCCCGAACCCGCCGTTCGTAAAGGAAGCGCATGATCCCGCTTATTGTCGTTCCGACCTTCATATCGGCGCGCAAACGCATCGAGGGTTCGAGTACCCTCACGACCTACGACCATACGACGCCGCTTTCTCAGCAAGGCGAGCTGCCTCGCCTGCTTACGTCCCTGTGCGGCGTGAACGATGTCGGCGTGATAGCGATCCTCGTCGCCGCAGAGAACGGAATCGAGGCCCAGGCGGTAGAGAAGGTGCAAAAGATCGCCGACCGATTCCCCGACCTGAGCACGATTGTGATCGGCACTGCGGAGCTTGCTTTAGTCCAGCAGAGGATGGAACAGCTCGGCTTAGGGAGGATGGTCCATGAGATCGCTCTTGCGGGTTATGGCGCCATCAGAAACCTTGGGCTTGTCGTGGCCAACGCGCTCGGCTTCGATGCGGTCGTGTTCCTTGACGACGATGAGGTTGTTGACGACCCGGCGTTTCTCCACAAAGCGATGTACGGCCTTGGCAAGATCACGAAAAAGGGCGTGCCCATCCTTGCCAAGACGGGTTATTACTTGAACTCGGAAGGGTCGTACCGCTCGCTTTCCCAGGACAAGTGGTACAACCGTTTCTGGCAGCAGGGCAGGGCCTTCAACGAGTGGATCGAGTCGGCGATGAGCGGGCCTCGGATCACACGCTCGAACCACGTCTGCGGCGGGTGTCTCGCGCTTCACAAGGAGGCCTTTAAGCGGCTGTCCTTCGACCCTTGGGTCGTGCGTGGAGAGGACCTCGACTACCTGCTGAACCTGCGGATGTACGGTTCCGACATCTGGTTCGACAATCAGTGGGCGATGCGTCATTTGCCCCCCGACACCGCAAGCGAGGGCATGCGCTTTCGCCAGGACGTCTATCGCTGGCTCTACGAATACCGCAAAATGGAGTACAGCCGCACGCAGATCGATTTGCTGCAGGTCAAACCCGCCTCTTTGGAGCCTTACCCGGGTCCTTTCCTTGAACCGGGCATCGTGAGGCGCATTCGCCTCACGGCCTTGCTGCGCAGCATCGCCTGCTCCGACAGAAAGGCGTATCGCCGCGCCGCGCGCGCCGCGAAGAACGAGGCGGCCGCCTACGCTTCACGCAATTGCGCGAAGTACTTCGAGTTCCAATTCGTCTGGCCCGAGCTCATGGCCCGCATCGAAAACGACCGCATCCTTGCGACGGCGCTCGTTCAGTCAGTCGCCAAGCGTGTTGACGGCGCCTCTCGCGATGACGGCCTTTCTGCCGGGGCGAGGGCTTCGGCCTCGTCTCCCGGCATCGATCCCGGCACGACGAGCGAGATTCGGCTTCATGTTGCCGAATAGCGACACGCGAAGGGCGTTGGCGAAGCTTTTATGGACGTGATCCCGCTGCTCGCCATCTTGATCGCCGTCGGTTTTGCGGTCGGGCTGCTTTCCGGGCTGCTCGGCATCGGCGGGGGCACGATCATGGTTCCGGTGTTTCGGCTTGCGTTTGGCTTGGGAGCGATCGAAAGCACGGCGACCTCGCTGTTCACGATCATCCCGACATCGATCTCGGGCGCGATCTCCCATATCAAGAACAAGACCTGCCTGCTTGCGCTCGGCGTTGCGACCGGCATCGGCGGAGCATGCACCTCCCCGCTTGGCGTGTATCTCTCTACCGTATCGCCTGACGTTCTGGTGATGCTCGCTGCGGCGCTTGTCATCGGCTATTCGGCCATCTCGATGTTTCGCAAGGCCGCCCGGGCTTCGCGGGCGGGCGCTTCCCGGCAGGCGCCTGGGGAGCTTGAGCTTGCCGCCTCGGGAGGCTTTGGCATGGCGGGCGCTTCAGCGGTGGGAGCGGAAGGCGAGGCGGCTGATCCGCCCCTGACGCGTCGCAATCTGGCGGCGGCGTTTTGCGTGGGCCTGCTCGCGGGCCTCGCTTCGGGCTATGTGGGCGTCGGGGGCGGTTTTCTCATCGTCCCGC
>CAYWNN010000014.1:0-9642 GCA_964459685.1 uncultured Coriobacteriaceae bacterium | reverse complement strand
ATTGAGCCTGGGACTCATGTTGTTGGGTATCGCGTTGAAAACGACAACTCTCAGGTTGTAGCAGCCAACATGGTGGTGCTGTCTGTTTCAAGTTCCTCGGGAACAATGAGCTCTTCTCAAACAGTGTCCCTCGCTGTTTTACCTGAAAACGTAGCGGATGTGCTTGCTGCTAGCAGTAGTAAAACCCTGCGTTTGGTAGTACCTGCAGCAGATGTGACCTCTATTCCCGACCAGCAAACAAGTGAGACCTCTCAAGAAGCACCGAGTGAGGTTGCGCCACAAAGCGATGAGCAAGATAGTGAGGATGAATAGGATGAAATGGTTTATATGCTCAACAGCTGCAAATTGGGAGCGAGCACAGCATGCTGTGAACTATTTAGATGCCGACTCAGCAAGCCTGCACTTTACGAGTGCATCTGCTATGCGTCATGCCCTGTTGTGTAGCACACCAGATGAAGCATCAGCTCTTATATTTGCTCCCATAGAGGACATTGAAGCAATAAATCTTGCTGCTGCTTGTAGCGCAGACGGACACGCAGCACAGACGGTTTTAGTAGCGGATAGCATATCCGGGTCTTTGCGCTCACGTGCCGTGCACGCGCATATCGATATGGTTTTCAGCTGGGATGAAATTGCAGATGACACACTGTGTCAAGCAAGCCAGGAACAACACGAAAGCCAAGAGCGCCATGCAGACCACGAACAGCATGCAAGTTGCGAGGAGCAAGCAGAACATGAGCAACATGAGCAACACGAGCAACATGCTGCCCAGCTTGCCGCTCTTCCACATGTTGACGAGGCAGACGACCTCGACGAGCCAGCAGGTGTTACCGAGGCTTCCAAGCATAAATCGCCTGTTATTTGTATCGCTTCAGGAAGAGGTGGTGTGGGCAAAACCGTACTTGCTTCGCTCTTTGCCTGTTATGCCAAGCAATGGCAGATGAAATGTGCTCTTGTGGACCTCGATTTGTGTTCGGGGAATATGTTTAGCTACTTTGGAGCAGTACACGGAGCCGACCTTGCATCCTGCGCTTCAGAAAACCAGTTAACAGTTGAGAAGGTTCACTCTCTTGGCATTCAACTCGAAGACGGCATAAAGCTCTTTGGGCCTTGTACACGTCCCGAACTTGCTGAGACGCTTGGATGGCGCATAAGTCGCATCTTAGAGGTGCTCTCACATGAGTTCGATGTGGTAGTGGTAGATACTTCAACAACAGTAACCGATGCCGTTGCTCAGGCTATGCAAATGTGCGACCGACTCCTGTTGCTCGCCCGACAAGATGACGGCTGTATTGGCTCTCTTGCGCGCACCGCTTCTCTTGCAGTACGTCTTGGCGTGGCACGTACGCGCATTGTGCGAGTTATGAATCAATGTAGACGTCGTACCAGCATCAATGACGAACAGTATCGCCAGCTTAAAGGTCTAGAAACTGCTCGATGCTTTCATTTAAGTGAAAGCGACATAGACCTTTACCAGTGTCTTGGCCATGGTGAAGTGTTTCGACTTTCCCAGTCTCATGACATGTTTGCTCGCTCAGCCGCAGGATGTTTGGCAAGTGTCCTATCCGAACTTGGATGCTTGCCAGAAGAAGAGCTAGCACTACAAGCACTTCGCTCTGAACAAAAAAGTAGACACCGGGGCTTTTTTGCACGCTTGCGCGAGGTGAGCTAAATGTCGTTGCTAGAGCGTGTAAGCGAGCAAGAAGCAAGTCATAACGCACAAGCTCAAGAGCATATTCAAAGCATTCAGATGCTCGAGATGCGCAAACAGTTGCGCCGTGATGTTGTTGAGCGGCTGGGACTTACGACTCTGTCCTCCATGATTGACTCAGAAGATAAGGAGCAGGTGCAAAAAGAGATAAAGGTCGCATGCGAAGCAGTGCTTCATGGAGCGAACTATCTCGATATAGCTTCTGAGAAATATCAAGCGCTTATCGATGAGGTTATCGACGAGATAACGGGTTTTGGACCCATTCAGCCATTGCTTGAAGACGACTCAATATCCGAAATCATGATTAACGGCTGTAAGTCTTTGTATTATGAGCACGATGGTGAAATTTACGCAGCTCATCGTGCCTTTGATAGCCCTGAGCATATCTTGACGGTGGTCGATCGCATCCTTGCACCTCTTGGGCGCAGACTCGATGAGCGAAATCCTGTAGTAAATGCACGTCTGCCAACAGGAGAGCGAGTTAATGCTGTTATTAGTCCCATTGCACTCGACGGTCCCATCGTTACTATCCGTAAATTCTCAGCTCGTATAACAAGCCTCGATGAGCTCGTAGCGCGGGGTGCCTTGCCCGCCTGGTATGCAGAGATGCTGCGCTGTGCTGTTCGAGAACGCTGTGATATTGCCGTTGCTGGAGGTACGGGCTCGGGTAAAACGACCCTTCTTAATGCCCTTTCAAGCGAGATTAGCCACGATGAACGCATCATCACTATTGAGGACTCCGCTGAGCTGCAATTCGAAGGGCATCCACATGTTATTCGCTTGGAATCAAGAGATGCATCCATCGAAGGCATTGGTGAAGTAAGCATTCGTAGCCTAGTGAAAAACGCCTTGCGCATGCGGCCCGACCGCATCGTGGTGGGCGAGGTACGCGGCTCTGAGTGCATAGATATGCTCCAGGCGATGAATACTGGTCACGATGGATCGCTTACTACGCTTCATGCAGGTACCGAGCGTGAAGCCATACTACGCCTTGTGCTTATGGCGCGTTTTGGTATGGACCTGCCGGTGGATATCGTAGAAGAGCAGATTGCATCAGGACTTGATTTGCTCGTGATGTCACATCGTTTTCCAGACGGTACAAGACGTATTGGCTCGATGTCGCAGGTATGTCGAGCTGAAAGCTCGGGTGTTGAGCTCAAACGCATTGTTACCTTCGATGGAGCAGCCAACACTTGGAAGTTGGTATCAGAGCCACCATTCAAATTCGATACAGCTTTGATGCAGAAAGCAAGTGAGAAATCTGTCCAGAACAAGCAGAGCTTGCACGGTCTGCTTGTTAGCTAAGGTGTGCAGCTATGAGCCAAACCTTATACATACTTGCGGCAATGCTTTCTGCAGGCCTAGCAGTTTACCTTCTCTCTTTGGGTGCAAAGCCCCAGGTAGATTTGCATCCCAAAAGCATCATGAGCCAGCTAGAACGCATGAGTGTTCAGGCTGAACGGATGCGTTTTGTGGGGTGGTGTATGCACAGTGAGCCACTGCGAAAACTGGGCGTCTACTTTGCTGCATGGCTTAAGGAACACGGCTGGCATATAACACCAACGCTGGGAGCCTTTCTTGTCGTGCTTGGCGCTCCGCTTGCAGGTCTTTTAGGGGCGGTACTTTCCTTTTCTTTTGCGGGAGCTGCTGTGTTACTTTGCGCGTATGTTATGGCACTGCCTTTCTGTGCTAAGACACTTGACCAGCGTTTTGAAGCTCAGATTTCTCATGAGATGCCTTTGGTGTTTCGTATGCTTGCCTCATCACTCGGCTCAGGAAAAACACTGGCCCAGTCCTTGGAGTATGTAGGCTTACACGAACGCGGGCGTATAGGACGTGAATTTGAACATGCAGCACTTGAGTTGCGATTTGGAGAATCAAGCCAGGTTGCACTCAATGGCTTAGCCCAACGTCTTGATACCGTTGGCGTGCGTCTCTTGGTAGCAACGCTGAGTATATCTCAGCGTACGGGTAGCCCTCTCGATGCCATGTTGTCTCGCTGTGCCCAAATGGTCGAGCAGCAAGAAGGGCTCGAACGCACACTTTCCGTTAAAACTGCCCAGGTGCGTCTATCGGTAAAGATTGTGTGCTGCATGCCACTTGTCATGCTTACCGGTCTTTCACTCATCTCGCCAGATTTCCAGAGAGGGCTTCTCACTCCAACAGGTATGGGATGCGTAGCTATTGCGCTTGCTATGGATGGACTGGCGCTCGTGATAATACGTCGGCTTATGAAAGGAGTTGTGTAATGGATGCTCAGCTTGTTGCTTGTGTAGCCATCGTATGTGTCGCCAGTTTTTTCGCAACATTCCTTTTTACCATGCCGCCGTATGGGCTCCGTAAGTCCTCACATCAGCGTACGCAGCTTGCTTGGCGTACACGGCTCAAGCAGCTCTATCTGCCTCAGATCTTTTTGCGTTTTGCGGAAGATGAAGAGCAACGGAAGCTCTGTGATGCATGCAATGCTGCAATTCCGGAAATGCTCGACGTTTTAGTGTTAGGACTCAGTGCAGGATTGTCGTTTGACATGTCGCTCGCGCTGTACAGCACGTACTTTAAAAACGACCTGGCAAATCTTATGCGCAGCACCATGACGAGCTGGCAGCTGGGTATGCAAAGTCGCTCAGAGGCTCTGCAAGAGCTTGCCAGTGCACTGTCCTCTCAAAGTTTTACGAGTTTTGTTGTGGCAGTTGAGGAGGCCCTGGTATTTGGCTCTCCCTTAGCGGCAGTTCTTACGCGCCAAGCGGAGCTTTGTCGTGAGCAACAACGCTCGCTTGTTGAAGAACAAATTGAAAAAGCTCCGGTAAAGATACTCATTCCTTTAGCAACGCTCATTGTTCCAGCAATGCTCTTCGCGATTTTAGGTCCCTTAGTGGTGGCAACAACTCAAACGCTATAGGTCATCGATGTGGAAGGAGATGCTATGAGCACATATCTGCTATTCAAGCATGGAGTACGGAAAAAACTCAGGACGCTCCTCAAAGATGAGTGCGGTCAAGGAACAACAGAGTACGCCATTTTGGTTGGAGTAATTGTAGTTATTGCCATAGTGGCTGTGATTGCATTCAGAAGCAAAATCCAGGAGCTTTGGGATGCCATCGCGGACGGCATTAACTCGCTGTAAAGCACAAAAGCTCCGCAGGATGCAAGAAGTGCAGAGCTCACACAAGGCGCAAAACCTGTGCAAGCCACAAAAGCCATCAAGGGCGCACGCAGCAAACTCCAAACGCCTGCGTTTACCTTGGATACTTGCTGCTGTGGTAGCTGCCTTCGTGGTATGTGCATCTGTGATGCTTCGTTTGACATGTACACAACAACAAGAAGAAGAGCAGAGTCTTGAGTACAGCATCGATCAAGTTTTGGGATTAAGCGACGGCAGCGAAACGCTAAGCATAGAGCCGGGGAGCTACACCACAAGTTACGGCACGGTGGTGGTGCAACGCGAGGAAGACGATGTGGTTGAGGTTGCGTCCAAGCTGCTTGAAAACTATCAAGCTTCAGAAGAAGCAGAGCTGGTATATGCCGAATACCTCGATTTGTTCGGCAATGTGTGGGCAGGCATTTTGCAAGGAGATGCATGGGTAGAGATTTGCCTTGTCATGGAGCGCGATAGCTATTGCGAAGTGCGCGCGGTACGCCTTCTTGGCGAGCAAATACAGGCACTAGAAGATATAGGAGGTGACAGCTTTGAAGAGGCATAACGCTTGGTGGATGCAAACGGATGGGCAGGCAAGCGTGGAGTATGTCCTTATCGTCTGTGCGTTTATGGCACTTCTTGCAGGAATTGCAGCTCTTTGGCGGGCAGCTGAGTCGGGGCTTTTGGTGGAGCGTGCAATAGCTGCGTCCTCCCATCAATTGGATACAGGAGGTCTGCAAGATGCTGCCCTGTATTAGCAAGCTGACAGCTGAGGATGCACAGTCAAGTATAGAAGCAGCACTTTTGCTCCCAAGCCTTATGTTTGCCCTGGCTTTTTTACTGCAGCCGATGTGTGTGCTCTATACCCGCTCGTTGATGTATCACGCAGCAGCAGAAACCGTGCGTGTTGCAGCAACAGCTACAGAAGACACAGATATTTCTTTGCTCGAAGCATTTGCCAGAAGAAGGCTTGAGGCGATTCCCAATCTCTCTATTTTTCACGAAGGAGGCTCATCGGGTTGGGAGATAGAAATTGAGAACAGCTCAAGCGCGCAACCAACAGTGCGCATTAGCACGCGCGTACAGCCGCTACCACTGCTTGGCATATTTGTGCAGGCCTTTGGAAGCTATGAGTCTGGAAGCATTGTGCTAACGGTCGAGGTAACAAACCAAATTCTTCCCGAGTGGCTTGAGGGGAGTTATGCCGACTGGATCGAGGTGTGGGATGTATAACACAAAGCAAGATAGGTGCTATGCGTTTAAGACCTTCGTAAAGGAAGACGGAGGATTCACCTCGATTGCCGTGGCACTGGCGTTATTGCTGAGCTTGACGCTTGCCTTTAGTGTTGTTGCGGCAGGCTGGGTAAGCGCGCGCAGTGCCGATGCACAAGAAGTCGCCGATGCCTCAGCACTTGCAGGAGCGAATGTAGTGGCGTCGTATGCAACCATAGCTCAAGTCTGCGATGCAATTGTATTGAGCATGGGGCTCACAGGTATGCTAAGTCTAGGCATTGGTCTCATTACGGCTGCAATCCCGGGCCTCTCTTCTACAGGAATTGCTGCGGCAAATACCGGAGTCAATATCTTATCTGCTCGACAAAAGTTCTCATCAAGTGCAACAGAAGGTCTTGCTGCATTAGAGGCTGCCCTACCGTTGCTCATTGTGGTCAACTCAGCAACGGTGGTTGAAGCCAGTGAGCAAGGAGATATTAGCTACATCGGCTGCGCCATTCCCTTTCCTCTCGTTTCTCAGTCGAACTTGAGCGTAAATACCGATGTATCCGGCAGCAACCTAGAAGAGCTCACAGAAGAAATGGGGGAGCTCTCAGATGAGGCTGAAAGCATCCAAGAAGAAGTAGATGCTGCGCTTTATGAAGGATGGTTGGCAGACTGCGGAGATACGCCTCGAAACATGCGCGAGCGAGCGAGCAGTCTTGCAGGCTTAAGCGATATTGAAAATCCCAACTATAGCAGCTGGCAGAACTGGACCTTTGGGGCTGCCCTTGAGCGGGCTCGCAGCTACTATGCCGCACGTATTGCACAAGAGGAGCCAGAAGACAGTTCATTGGAGTCGCGCGTAGACTCGGCAGCGCGGCTCCGGTTTTATACCTACGCTCTCGAGCAGGTTAACGCGGGGTATTACTACGAGCTTTCCGACGGAAGTGTAGAGATGAACCTGCCGGAGCTGCCATACAACACCGAGCTTACGCGCCAAACAACGCTGTATACCGAAGCCGTATGGCCATGCTCTTCCAATGCTGAAGGCACGGTCTTACACGGTGTTGCAGATTGTCCGGGAGCAACAGGAGCGTCTGCAGGACTTGCATCCTTAGAAGCGCTTGAACAAGGGCTTGTGCTGGAGTGCAGCATATGTCAGTTCGACGTGGTAGATATGGGAAAAGTTGCAGCTGCGTCCACCTCCATTGACAATGGCTTTGAACATTTTTGGAGGCGCGTCGTTGAGGCTTCAAAAAACTACGAAGAAGCACTCGATCGTCTGGTAGAGCTCCAGCAAGGTATGAAGGAGCTTGGAGAGAGCGGAACTTCAAGCTTTGAAGAGGCGCTTGAGGCGCTTACGGCGAAGCGCTTTGAACTCTGCCCGCCTGGTGCCTATGGCTGCGTGAGCATTGTTGTAAGAAGTTCCGAAGTAGAGGTTCCAAGTTCTGTGCTTAGTTCTTGGATTTCCTCACAACAGCTGCCTCAAGGAGCAGCCATATCAGGCGCGGTATTGGCGCCCGACGAAGCAGACGATCAAAACAACATTCTTGCAAGCTTGTTAGATGGCTTACAAGAAACTGGCACTGTTGCAGGTGTCGCTCAATCGGTGCTTGAGATGTGGGGGAACTTGCTTTTGTCGTATGGCTCCGGAAGCGAAGGAGTGGCAGAAATCTCTTCTGAAGCATTTGAAGCAATTGGCGGATCTTCTAACCCAATTGCCTCTTGGCTGGCAGATGCACTGCAGGGCGTTATTGAACAGCTTGGGCTAGAGCCTGTTGACATGCGCTTGAGAAAGCCAGTACTCACCAATACACAAAACATATTTTCAGCGGCAGGACTCGAAGCAACTGAAGAAATACGAGAACTCATACAAACCTTGTCAACGCTTGATGAGCTGTTTGCATCGGCTAGCTTTGAAGAACTCGCCGCTGCCTTTGACATCCCGATAGATGTCAGTGTTGAAGATGGAGCGCTCACCATAGGGGAGCTCACGATTCCTGGCACAGATATAGAAATCCCTCTCACGGTAGATCTCAGCCAGCTTTTGGATGCAGCATGAAAGCAGTGAGGAAACGCCTGTTTGAAGAGGCAGGGCAAGAAAGAAAGTGTCTGTTCGAGGAAGCGAAACAACAAAGGAAACGCTTTTTTGAGGAAGCGGGGCAAATGAGCGTTGAAGCAGCGCTGGTGCTTCCCGTTTTAATTGTGCTTGCCTTTGTTATGGCGAATGTCTTGTTGTATGTAGAAGCCTGTATAACTTTTGACCGCATTGCCTATGACGCTGTCTTAAGCCAAGGAGTAGCACCTTCAGGCGAGCAGAGTACAGAGCAGGCATCTTCAGCTATTCAAAGCACTATCGAAGAGGCATTAAATCGCTCGTCTACCTGCGAGGTTAAAGTCGTTGCCTATGATGTAGACCGCTTTTCTAGTTCCAATGGTGCGGTATTTAGCATTGTGCCGAGCCTTACTCGCTATGAGTGCACCTTGTACTTTACGCCGTGGGGATCCTCCATACAGTTTGCAGGCATTAGCTTTACTCCTGCGGCTCTTACCCACACACGCTCATATGTGGTGGATAGGTATCGTTCAGGTGTGGTGGTGTAAATGCAGCGCTTACTCGTACAAGAGGGCGGGGACACGCGCTTTCCCGTTCGGATGCTCATCACAGCATGGCAGCGCATGCGCGGGTTGTTAGGCACCCAGCAAGAAGCTTCTGCCGTGCTGCTTATGCCTTGTCATGCTGTACATACCTATGGAATGAGCTATCCCATAGACATTGCTTTTCTCAGTGGCGATATGCGTGTGCTGAGCAGCATACGTTGCCTTCCCATGAACTCATCGGTTTCTTGTTCTGGAGCAACTTGTGTGGTTGAGCGTCCTGCACAAAGCGGCGTTTGGCTAGAAGTTGGAAAACACATTCGTATTGAAGAATCTTGCATTGAGGAGTCAAACTATGAATGCGACACATAAAGCAATGAAAACCAAGGTATGCCCAAGCTGCCATTCAACCTTATTTGCTGATATGGATGTTTGCTATGGGTGTTTATACGACTTCAATCGGGTTTCTCAAGCACCGGTGCTTGTATGTCCAGAACAGCTCGATGCTCCGCATGAAGGCGCTCCATACGAAGCGGATTCACAGCCACCTCTTGAAGCTTATATGCGTGGCGCCACAGAGAACAGCTGCGACAATGTGCAGCAGAGTGAGCAGGGAAGCTGTCAGCAAGATAGCACAGCAGAACAAATCCCTTGTTGTTCGCAAGCACATAACAACTGCAAGCTTATCGAAGTAGAGGATGCTCAGGTAATAGTTATTGTTCGCGGAAATAGCTAGAGGTAATTGACGAACAAGCTATAAGTTACTGTGAGGCGTTATATCTCACCCCACAAAAACAAAACAAGCCAGGGGATACCTGGCTTGAAGTGTGCATGGTGGTTGGAGAGGGAGTCGAACCCCCGACACGAGGATTTTCAGTCCTCTGCTCTACCAACTGAGCTATCCAACCAAAGGCAGCTTCTCACTATAGCAAAACACCGCAACATAGCAAGTTGGAATTTCGATGCTAGCTCAAGTGACATC
>CAYWNN010000013.1:0-9647 GCA_964459685.1 uncultured Coriobacteriaceae bacterium | reverse complement strand
CTGCCAGTTGTTGGCTTTTGCTTGTCGGGTGGGGCACGCATGCAAGAAGGTCTTACCTCGCTCATGCAGATGGCTAAGGTTTCTCTCGTGCGCGAGCGCTTTGCAGCAGCAGGACATCCCTATATTGCAGTGCTCACCGATCCTACCACCGGTGGCGTTATGGCGAGTTTTGCCATGGAGGGCGATATAACGATTGCAGAACCAGGGGCGCTGCTTGGCTTTGCTGGTCCTCGTGTTATAGAGCAAACAACACATAAGCGCCTGCCTCAAGGTTTTCAGAGCGCTGAGTTTCTTGTTGACCACGGCTTTTGCGACATGGTGGTTGAGAGAAGCCTTATGCGTGCAACCCTGGCAGAACTTCTTGCACTACATGAAGGTCTTGAGCCTGATGCGTCTGCACCCCATGCGCTTTCTCAGATAGATATTTCACGTAAAAGTAGAAGGCGTACACCAAATAAAGCAAAAAGCGCCTATGAAGCCGTGAAGTATATTCGCTCATCCAAGCATCCAACGGCACTTTCCCTCATAGAGGCAAGCTTCGATGGCTTTGTCGAGCTTCAAGGCGATCGTCTGTATGGAGAAGACAAGGCGGTAGTAGCAGGCATTGCTTGGAAGGGCGGTGCTGTCTTTACCGTTATTGCCATAGAGCGTGGCCGCACCATGAAAGAGCGCGTTGCGCGCAACTTTGGTATGGCACACCCCGAAGGATATCGTAAGGCCCTGCGTCTTATGCAGCAGGCTGAACGCTTCGGGCGACCAATATTATGTTTGGTAGACACATCGGGTGCCTACTGTGGTATTGGCGCAGAAGAGCGCGGTCAGGGTGCTGCCATTGCCACCAACTTATCAGAGATGGGCTCCATTCGCGTTCCTATCCTTACGGTGGTAACCGGCGAAGGAGGCTCGGGAGGGGCTCTGGCATTAAGTGTTGCCGACAAGGTGCTCATGCTCGAGAGCTCTGCCTATTCGGTGGTAAGTCCTGAAGCCTGCGCATCTATTTTGTGGAAGGACACCAAGAAGGCAGCGGATGCTGCTGATGCCTTACACATGCAGCCTCATGATTTGTTGGATTTGGGCATCATCGATGGCGTTATAGATGATGCTGGGCGTACCCCGCAAGAAATAGGTCATGACATCCTCAAGCATGCGCTTAGCACCTTTAACCAGCTCGCGACACTTTCCGAAGATGAACTCCTTGAGAAGCGATATGCCAAATTCCGCTCAATAGGGAGTGATCGCATATGCTCACGCTAGTTACCGATAGCACCGCTGGGCTGTCGCGTGGCGAAGCGCAGCATTTAGGAGTACGCGTTGTCCCTATGACCTATATCTGTGACGGGCGTCGTTTTAAGGAAGGCTTTCAAGGCGAAAACGAGGACTATTCTTCGCTGCTGCGCCACTCGCATACGATTACAACAGAGCCACCTACATCCCAGGACTTTGCCACACTCTTTCAAGAGCTAACAGACGCAGGTTCAGAGGTGCTATGCTGCCCGCTTTCTTCACGGCTTTCAGCAACATATCGAGCAGCGCAAGAGGCAGCACACTCGATGAGCCAAGTAAGTGTTGTAGATTCCTGGAGCACAGCAGGGACGCTTGAGATATTGCTCCGGTATGCCCGCCGCTTATCAGAGCAGGGGGCAAGTCGTGCCCATATTGTAGAGGAGCTCGAAAGGCTGCGCGAAGAGGTACGCATCGTGTTTAGCGTGCCCGATATGGGAACGCTTCGTGAAAGTGGGAGGTTGGGTGCCCTGAGACAAGCGCTTACGAGCACCTTAAATCACCGCCCCATTATGGAGCTCTCACAAGGAACGGTGCGTGAAGTAGGGCGTGCTCATGGCTCACTTGCCCTTGCACGTGAGTTGGTTGAGCAGGTTCCCAAACAAGCACGTGAGCTGCTTCTTGTGCATTGTGGGCAACGCACAGCAGACATGCGTTATACCTTGCTTGCAATTAAGCGACTGTTGCCTCATAGTCGGGTTCGCATTAAAGACGGAGGGCCCGCCTTAACTATTAATCTGGGCGAGGGCGCTATTGCGCTCACCTGGGAGCCACTACATCACTAAGCAGCTGTTCGTAGATGTTGACCCCTTCAGCAATAAGAGCCTCATCAAAGTTAAAGGTATTGGCGTGAAGCGGTGGCGTATCTCCTGTACCAAGCAAGATAAAAAGCCCCGGCATCTGCTCACAGTAATAGGAAAAATCATCAGTAATAAGCAATGGTTCATCCAAAAGTTGGACATCGCCAAGAAGCTGAGTTGCCTGCTCTACCAATGATTCATTACAGCGAAGCTCGGGGTAGCCTTCAGAAAAGTTCACATCTACCGTACAGCCGTATGTTTCAGCACAGCTGCGTGCGCGCGCTTGGATAAGGTATTGTCCATGTGCGCGCAACTCGCTTGTCTCTGTGCGCAGGCTTCCTTCAAGCACCGCAGTATCGGCAATTTGGTTGCGCAGCTGTCCTGCTTGCATATGCCCATATCCGAGAAGGGCGAGCTGCTCACGTTCGCGAGCAAGCTGTGCTACCTTTCGGCTTGTTTCCTGCTGAATTGCGCATGCACAGCCCAAGGCGTCCGCCCCTTCTTCAGGGCGACCTATATGGGCAGCTTTACCCGTACATTTGCAGGTAACTTCGCATGAGGCTGCCAGCAGCGTTTGTGGACGTGTGGCGCAGCTTGCATACGCAATGCCGGGCCACAGATGGATTCCTATCATTGCGCTGCAAGCCAGGGTATCTAGGATGCCAGATTTCAGGATGTCTTGAGCGCCACCAGTTGTTTCCTCTGCAGGCTCAAACACCAGTACAACATTGTGTTGTGGATGGATGAGTTCGTTTGCAATGTCAAAGCCTACACCAAGTGCCATAGCCATATGAGCATCATGACCACAGGCATGCATATAGCCAGGATGTTGTGATGCCCACGGCTCACCTGTGCGTTCTTCAACAGGCAGTGCATCAAGTTCGGCGCGAATAGCGATGGTAGTTGCAGCATTGCAGTCAAAATACGCACAGAGTGCTCCTGGCGACGGATAAAAAAGCGTACATGCATCGCCGAAGGAGCTCAAAACAGACTGGATATAGGAACGTGTTTGCTCTACGTCGACATCGACTTCTGGGATTTGATGCAGATCTCTGCGCCAAGCGATAAGGCTGTCTTTGGATACCATGTCCCGTCCTTGCTCGCTCGACTAGATTTCACTAACAACAAACTCGTCCATAGCTTTGCGCAGGTAATGCCTAGGTGAAGGCTCCGCATCCTCGCTGGGATAGCCAATATTAAGGATGCAACATAAGGTGAGATGTTCCGGTATGTTCATCGCCTGAGCAACCGTTTCTGTGTTATAGCCTCTCGCCCAAAGTGTTCCCAAGCCAAGCTCTGTGGCAGCAAGCATCATCTCGTCGCAGACAATGGATGCATCCATTTCTCCAGAATGGTAGTTCTCCTCGCTCTTGTTATGCCAAGCCTCTGATTCGTCGTAACAGACCAACAGGCTTACGGGAGCATTGAAGCTCATAGGAGTTGCTTCATACAGAGTAGCTCGGGCTGCCTCACTGGTAACCACGATGATGTGCGTTGGTTGAGCATTGGTTGCAGACGGTGCTATGCGACCAGCCTCAAGAATGTGCTCGAGTTTTTCGGGTTCCACCGGTGTTTGCGCAAAGGAGCGAACAGAATAACGTGTGCGTGACAGCTCGAGGAAATCCATGGTGTCTCCTATCTCAGATGGCGAACAAAGATGCAGCGTTCTCACAATCACAAGACAAGTATGACAGGTCCTATCTTCTTATGCCTCGTTATACCTTGTCCATAAGCTGGATGGTATGAAGAGACGCTTTCGACTTTTCAATGCTCTTGAGATTGCCAAATACACAGGTAGCGCGCCTATCAGCAAGTTGCTCGAGAATATGAGCTTTCTCGCGAAGGTCTGCAAGCGTTGTGTCAAGCATCTGTTCACGAAGTGAAGCTCGCCATGAGCTGGGGTACTTAGCCATGCGCTGGGTATCTTGGCGGCGCATACACGTGCGTGCTGTCTCAGGAGCATCGAGTGTGGCAACCGAAGAAATGATGTAGCCTTCGAGCTCTAAAGCGGAAGCCTCCCACGAAGAAAGCCAAGCTCCAATAGCATCATAGGCTGCAAGAGTTGGATCTATTGCGGGGTCACGATATGAGTAAAGCTGACAAATAGACTCGCTCCCTATCTTAAAGCCGCACCCATAGGCACCGCCTTGTTTACGTACGCGGTCCCACAAGTAATCGTAGGAAATAATGCGTGAGCACACGCTCCAGCTGCCATCGTAGGTCACGCCGAGCGGTGCCACATCGAAGGCAGCACCAACAAAGCATACATCTCCCGGAATAACAAAGGCCTCATTCTTAGGGGTGGCTTGTGGTATGACAAGGGCTTGTACGGGCTGTATCGGTGCGAGTGAAAAGTCAGCAGCTGCCTCGCGCCATATTTCGTAGTCTTCCATCGACCCCGTGAAGCTTGTTTCCAAGTTTCCTTGAGAGAAGATGCGCGAAGCGATGTCACGAAGCCGTTGCTCAAGTTCATCTGCTCGCTCATCGAAGTGCTCAAGTAAATCTTTCAAGAAGAAGTAGTAGTCGACTCCTGAAAGCTGCTGGCGGCAAAGAGCCGCCCGAGAGAAGTAAGAAGCTGCTCGAGAGGTAGCAAGGGAGTGTCCCGCACTTATAAACATCTGCTCCATAGATACCTTGCACTGAAGCAAAATATCGTGGATGCGCTTGTGGTCGGAAAAGTCGGTGGTCGACCATATCTCCTGAGCAATTCGTGCAGCTGATGCGGCTTTCTGTGAGAGAGCACTCGTGCCCACTACAAATAGAGGACGCAATTCATCTCGATTATTGTGCATAGGCAGTACTTCAGTAAAGAAGCTCAAGTTACCAAGCTCGCGTCCACATAAGGTATCGAGCTCTTGTGCTGTGTGTTTTGTGGTTGCAAGTTTGCCGAGCACATCGGTCAGGATGCTTACATAGGGCAGCTCCTGCCAGGTGATGGATGTAAGGTCGAAATAGTGATAGGCGTACAGTATATGGTCGGTTGCTATGTCGTGATATACGCACAAAGGAGCATCTGATATGCGCTGTGTGGAAGGGTCTTGCTTGGGCTCTTCGATGTCGGATATCCGTAACTGTGGCAAGGTGGCTATTGCCTCAGGGCTGTCTGGAGCAAACTGCTCAAGGCGCAGCGCTTCCACCTGCTCACGAATAGCTGCAATTCCTGCATCGTCCAGTCCTTCGCGCAGCTCAGCAAGACGCGCCTCTTCTTCTTGGGCGCTGCCAGCATCTCCTGGCACTACTTCAACCTGAGCTGTGTGGGAGCTGGTGCACACAATATCGTTGAGCAAGTCCTCGAAATAGGTGGTACTAAGACCATCGTTGAGTTCTTGCAAACTTGCCTCATAGTGAAGATATTCAAAGGGGCGCTCATCATCGTAGAGCCAACTGCTCATGGCGTTCATAGCAAGATATACGCCTGCCGAATAGCTTCCGTAGTCGTGTTCGCGCAAGGCAAATTCAATGCGAGCAAGTGAGGCTTCAAGCACATCACGCGGGATGCCATCTTTTACCAGCTTGCGCGCACCATCTTCTAGGGCTGCTCGGAATGTATCGGCAGCACCCTCGTGAATCCCTTTAAGCTGGAAGATAAGCATGGGTTGCAAAAGCCCGTCAATCACCATGCATACTACGTCGTTGGCAAGATTGAGCTCGAGTAAATGCCGCTTGAGCGGTGCTTCATTAGAGCCCATAAGGGCGTCTACCAACACAGAAAGCGCGAGCATGCTTGTGCGGTCGTTTGCGTTGAGTACATAAGCAATCCCTAAGCAGGCATTTTCCGGAGTTGTTTGCATAGGGATTTGAATGGGCTCAGGCATTACCGGACTTTGCAGACACAAGGGATTTGGGCTGCCTTGGCTGCGCTTAGAGGCATTGTCGAGGTGTTTTGCAATAAAGGCGAGTTCACGCTCGATATCTATGTCGCCATATAAGAAGGAGTAGCTGTTAGAAGGCGTGTAATGGCGAGCATGGGTATCAAGAAAGTCTTCGTAGCTGAGTTTTGGAATTTCCAAAGGATTGCCGCCGCTATCGTACTGATAGCAGGTATCTGGGAACAGCTGAGCGCATAAGCTTTCAAACAGCACCTCATCAGGGCTTGAAAGTGCGCCTTTCATCTCGTTGAGCACAACCCCGTTGTACATGAGCGACGCTTCGGCGTCGTCGCCAACTTCTACATGCCACGCTTCCTGCTCAAAAATATGGGGGTTCGCATAGATGTTGGGGTGAAACACCGCATCCAAATACACATCCATGAGGTTTTCGAGATCACGCTCATTGGTGGACGAAACCGGATACATGGTTTTGTCGGGGAAGGTCATGGCATTCAAAAATGTTTGCATCGAAGACTTCAGAAGATGCACAAAAGGCTCTTTGGTGGGGAAGTGCTCGGAGCCATCTAACACTGAATGCTCAATGATGTGAAAGACTCCCGTGCTGTTTTCACATGGGGTCTTAAAGGCAATAGCAAAGGCGCGATTGCTGTCGTCGCAAGCCATCCATAATAGGCGTGCTCCACTTGTCCGATGCCGAAACTCGTAGCCCCACCCTCTGAGTTCGGGCAACTCTTCAATACGCGTAAGCGTAAAGCCTGCGATGATATCGCCAAGTGCGAGGGTAGGCTTGGTTACAAGTGTGGGGTCAAAGGCGACGGAGTGCTCGTGGCTGCCTTGGGTATCTTCGGTCATGCTTGCCTCCAGCAAGTAATGTTTCCAGCAAGAAATGTACGTAGATAAGAATATCTTTACATGCAAAAAGCAATTCTACCCGCTTGGGAAGCCTTATTTGTGCGGCGCCTGTGTATGACGTCCTAAATACGTTCCATTTCGGAAAGAACTGAAGAGTACCAATGCTCCCAGTTATAAGGGCAGTATTTTTGTGCCGCAGCAACCGTTATGGTGTAGCCATAGCCGTTGGCAAGACCACGTACATGTGCGCGGATGGCAGTTTCCCAATCGGACCAGCTTACCGAGCCCCAGCCCCATGCGTTATATGGCAGGAAGCAATATAGACCCTTGCTGCTCTCAATACAGGCAATGGCGGGCGACCAGCGTGGGTCAACGCCATAGTCCCAAGCTGCCTCTGCAAAGACTGAGCCATAACCAGCTAAAGGAGAGCCAGCAAGATAGGCATCGATGCGAGTGGTCCACTCAGCAACAAAGGTGGCTTTATCGCTGGACCAATCAACGCTGCTTGGCGTAGAGCTGGAAGGTGTTTCAACGGTATAGCTGGTGCCTGAGGCGGAAGTTGAACTTGTTGCCTCCTGAGCAGCTTCAATCGCGGCTTGCGCTGCTGCTTGCTCAGCGGCAGCCTGAGCTTCCGTTGCCTCTTGAGCTGCCTGGAGTGCTTCGAGGGCTTCTTCGAGTTTCTCTTCTGCCTCAAGAAGATCTGCATCAAGTTCTTCTTGAAGTGCTGCAAGCTCTTCTTCCATGGCAAGCAAGTCTTGCATAGCCTGCGTATTGCGTGAGGAGATGGCTTCTAAGTAGCCAAGCACGGTAATAAAGTCGCTAAAACTTTCGCTTGAAAGCAGTATCAGCAACAAGCTCGGAGAATCTTGTTGCAGTTTGTAGTGAGTTGAAATTGCCGCTGCGGTAATGTCGCGTTGCTCGGGAAGTTGCTCTTCAAGTTCTGCAATGCGCGCCTCGTTTTCCTCAACACGCGCTTCAACTTCGGCATACTCAGCCTGAGCCTCTTCATAAGCGGCAGTTAATTCCGTTAATTCCGTTAAAGAATCACTCTGCTCACTTGCTTGAGCAATGTGTGCAGCAAAAAAGGAGGTTCCAACGAGAGAAAGGGTAATAAGTGCCGCAACAGCTGCAATCGCAGTGCGTCTCACCCAATTCCTCATGCAATCAATCTCCTTGGTCGCCCAACAGATACATATGTAAGAAGTATCAAGAGTCTACCTTATGGGAGAAAGCCCTGCGAGATTTCCATTTGATTTCAGAAATTATGAACACAGTCTACATACCGCCGAATACACAGCGATACGCTTAGCTTTCATGTTATTGAGCGCCCAGCTTACATAGCGCTGAGCCTTCAGTGTCTCGTGTTATTTCACGACCAAAACGTCACATTCGGTGTTGCGCACAAGGAAGGTAGAGATAGAGCCCAGTAGTGCGTACTTAATAGTAGAAAGGCCTCTTGCGCCACATATCACCAAATCGGGCTGGATGCTATCGAGCATCTCTTCTTTTAAGGTCTCGCGAACACGGCCGCTGCGAATAATTACTTCAACATGAGAGATATGTTCATCTTCTTCAGCAACTTCGAGCTGAGGAGCAATGCGCTTGCGAAATGCGGTTTCTAGTGCTTCGAAAAGCTCCGAAGAGAAGTCTCCTGCCATCTCGAAGGTTGTTGTGTCGATAACATGTCCAACAAACAGCTCGGCTCTGTTGCGGCTGGCAATGCGTATTGCCTGAGCACACACATCGTCTTGGCAGTCTGAACCATCCAATGCCACAAATACGCGCCTGTAGTCGGGCTCATGAGTACTTGTCATATCAACCTCCTATGAGCTGTGTCGTGCAATATGATGGCTTTCATGCTTTGTTCGCGTCTTTGATAAAAGTGTATCGACTTATAGTGAACGCTTGCGACGACTTCGGTCAAGCGCCACTATGAGAGGTGATACAAGCGAAGACATGTTGAACCATAAGGGATGATGCATGAATACTTTACAGCTGCTCATAACGCTTATCTATGGCGTGGTAGAAGGTATTACCGAATGGCTACCGATTTCATCAACGGGGCATATGCTTTTGCTCGATGAAGTGCTCTCATTGGATGTAACAGATGAGTTCTGGAATATGTTTTTAGTTGTTATTCAGCTGGGAGCAATACTTGCCGTTTGCGTGCTGTATGTTCGCCGCTTAAATCCCTTTGCGCCGAGCAAATCCCATGAAGAGAAGCGTGCTACGTGGCTGCTGTGGGGCAAGATCGTTGTTGCCTGTATTCCTGCTGCTATAGCGGGAGTTTTTTTGGATGATATCTTAGAGGAACACCTCTATCGCGCACCTGTTATCGCAGCTGCTCTCATTGTTTATGGCGTAGCCTTTATTGTGATTGAAAGGTGGCGTTCAGCTAAAAGTTCATCTCAGGGCACCGGGCGTCATTTTGCTCGGCAGCAGAACGGACAGCCTCAGAATGCCAATGCGCTCGCTTGTGCCGAGGATATCCCTTTGCGCACCGCCTTTGGTATTGGCCTGTTTCAGGTGCTGGCGCTCATCCCGGGAACCTCGCGCTCAGGTTCAACCATCATAGGTGGCCTCTTGTTAGGAACAACTCGTGAGGTAGCAGCAGAATTTACCTTCTTTTTAGCTATCCCCGTTATGTTTGGAGCAAGTGCCTTGCGTCTTGCAAAGTACTGGATAGCAGGTGGCATCTTTAGTGCCCTTGAGCTGCAAATACTTTTTGTGGGATGTATCGTGGCCTTTGTTGTGTCGCTCGTGGCTATTCGCTGGCTTACGAGCTTCGTAAGAAGCCATAGCTTCGTTTCATTTGGCATATATCGCATCGTGCTTGGTGCAGTAGTTCTTGCGTGGTACTTCTTATAACCCACGAGCTAGGATG
>CAYWNN010000012.1:1657-10736 GCA_964459685.1 uncultured Coriobacteriaceae bacterium | reverse complement strand
ATGAGTAACAGCTGGATGCTTTTCAGCTGCGCGTCCTCACCTATCCCAAAAGCTCGGAAACGATTGAAGCAACGAGTGTTCGAGGCAGAAGCACGTCAATGCCAGAGGCATCGCGCACCATGTTACGCATGGCGCGACTAAAGCCCATGCAGTCGAGCGCGATAAGGGCGCAGCCGGAGCCGCGCAAGCTGCGCGCGGCTTCTTCGATGCGCTCTGGCGAGCCGTATGGCGAAGCACAAACGATGTGTGCTTTGACGCCTGCTGCGCTCCACCAGGACTTTGCTTGTTCAAGCTGGGCAGCTTCAGGCACCATGACGGCGATGGCTGCCTCTCCTGCGAGTGCTCGTGCCGTTCCATAAAGCAGCGGTTGAGGATAGATGAGTGGGACGCGGTGCTCGAAGGCAGGTAGTTGCCCCGTGCAGAGCAGGATGATCGCCTCCGTTCCCGCTTGCTCGAGCTCGTAAATGCGCTCCTGCACGAGCGGCATGACCTTCTCACCCGAGACGGTAGCCTGATTTCCATCGCGCATACGAGAAACAAGAACTTCGTTACCGAATTCAGGCGCGAGTTTGCGCTCGACCTCGGCGAGCGTTAGACCATCAAGCGCCCCACGTTCTACGAGTTCAATTGAAGGCGCGAGCGTGGCTGTGATGTCGTTGGTTATGTCAACCCGCGGCGCCTGTCCAATTGTGATGGCGCCAACGAGTCGTGTTTTCTGCGTACTCATAGTGCCTTTTCGATCGTATTTCTCGATGAGTACAAAAGCCGAGCTCTGGAGTTACTCCGCAGCGCCCATCGTTTGGAAACGTTCTTGTGTGCCGTAGAGAGCTGTGAGGTGCTCCCATTCAGCTTCGTTGTAGAAAGAGCAGCTTCCAGCACCGAAAACCTTGGCAACCTCAAGGGCGAAACGCGCTGCCTCTTCCACGTCGCTTCCGTGTGTGGCACCTGTTGCGCAGCCAGCCACCATCTGTTCGGTAGCAATTGCTACGCCTACCACGGGTGCGCTTGTGGCGGTGGTGGGCTGCAGGATCGAGTTCAGGTGATAGAGATCGTTGCCGTAGGGTGTGATGTCCTGTTGCGATAATGCGAAGACCTGCGGCATTTTTCCGGTTACGCGCGTCATAACATCCATGAGGTCGTTAGCGACGGGCAGGATGTAGCCCTCCTTGGTGGTGGGGGAGATCGCGATGCCGTTTACGTTGATGATGCGATTGCCCTTGGTAGTGTCGATTGAGACGATCGCGTCCATGCGCTCGTCGACCTCCATGCGGTTCATGGTAGCCATATCGATTGGTGAGTCCATAAAGGGCACTGGATCGTGGGGAAGCGTTGGGGCGTCAGGGCATATGTGGGTTGCCACGATGACGTCACCGGGCAGCACATCGCCAGCGGCATGCATCTCCACGAGTTTGAGCGCGCAGGTGAGTGCCGCGATTGCTCCATCGCCATCCGAAACTGAGCCGATAAGTTCCGGTCGCGCACCGAGTCCGCCGAGGCGTCCGATCACACCGAGGGTGGGTGCGTCGCCGCCTGTACTCTTGCCTTGGGAGCCGGGAATAAGCACCTTGATGCAGTCGGTCGATCCTCGCTCGCCACCTACCGTCTCAACGGTTACGTTTTCGGCGCCGCGCTCACGCAGCAGCTGAGCGACCTCTTCGCCGTTGGCTTGAGGTTTGTCGATGAGGTCGTAGATTTCGAGCATCTGACGGATGAGCACGGTTTCTCCTTCCAGTGACATGAACGTAGCTCGGTGTACAACTCGGTGTACAAAAGTGATGGTACATCATGCATCGGCACAGATTGTAGCGGCTCAGATTGCAAGGAACATAACAATATATTACCAGCGCGTAAAATGCGAATCTGGAGCGCGTGATGGCGCCTTACTGCATGTATTCTATCTGCATCTGCAATCATGCACGGCATGCGCCTACAGAAAGGAGCTACCTTGACAGATGTAGAGAAGGTCGTTCCTGGCTGTGCTGTGGATACTGCGTACATCAACGAATGTACTAAGCAGTTTTCCCAGAGCCGTGCTAATCGCATCGCACGCAATGCGGTGACTTCTATGGGAGTTGCGCTGGCTGCCCGCGACCAACGTGCCGCACGCACATACCGCGAAACTTTTGGCGTGTCGCTTCCATGTGCGAAAACTGTAACGCATCAAGATCAATCAGGGCGCTGTTGGATGTTCTCCACGCTCAATGTATTGCGCGCTAAGACCCTGCATATCCTCGATGTCGACGATTTTGAGTTTTCCCAAGCCTATCTCACCTTTTATGAGAAGCTCGAGAAGTCGAATGCCTTTCTTGAGCGCATTATTCAAACAGCAGATCGTCCAGCTAACGATCGTGTGGTTAATCACATTACCCTGCATAATGCCTCGGACGGCGGACAATTCATGTTTTGTGCGAGCCTCGTCGAGAAGTGGGGTCTTGTTCCGAAGAGCGTTATGCCCGAGACAGCCTGCACTATCAATACTAAGTTCATGAATGAGGCGCTTGGGGAGCTGCTTATCGCAGATGCTGCGAAGCTCCGTGCCGCTTTTGCCGCTGGTGCGAGCACCGATGAGCTCGAGGCGCAAAAAGACGAAATGCTCGCAAGTATTCATCGTCTGCTGTGCTGCTGCATTGGAGAGCCACCCACCAGCTTTGACTTCACCGTCGCTGTGGGTGAGAAGGCTCAGGTTGATGAGTGCAAGCTTGCTGAGCCCAATGCTCAGGGCGAGCGCCTGTTGCGCGACCGAGCCATTACACCTGTGCAGTTTGTTGAGCGCTATGTGGGCTTTAGTGCAGACGACTACATTGAGCTCGTGAGCATTCCCGGAAAGACACGTCCCTTTGGTCATCTCTTTGGTATCGACTGGTTCGATGCAGTTGTTGGCGGGCATCCATTGCGCCTGCTCAATATGGAGATGTCCGTGCTCGAGCAGGCAAGCATCGCATCGCTTCGGGCGGGTGTGCCTGTGTACATGATGTGCGATGTGGGCAAGCGTGCGCTGCGCTACGCAAAGGACTTCCAGGGCTTGATGGCAACCGATGCAGTAAACCTCGAGGATCTCTTCGATGTAGACCTTTCGATTAGTCGTGCCGACGCCTTCGACCTAAACGCTACTGGCATGTCGCACTGCATGGCGTTCCAGGGCGTTGAGCTGGATGATAACGGCGAGCCTGTGATGTGGCGCGTTGAAAACAGCCATGGGGTCGAAGAGGACTACGCAGGCTTTCTCCATATCAGTCGCGACTGGTGGCGCGCTTTCGGTGGTGACGTTGTGGTTGAGCGCCGCTTCGTGCCAGAAGACGTACGTATCCTGCGCGATACGCTCCCGGTGGAGCACTGCGATCCATGGGACGGCTTCATTAACTACCGACCCTGGTAACAAACGGTTATTACGGCTGTCCGGTAAGGATGCCGTGGTGGTTCATCTATAAGGAAAGGATGAATGGACATGCAAAACTTTCTCACAGGAACTAACGTAAGTCGCCGTAGTGTGCTGGCCGGTCTTGCAGGGCTCGGCATTACGGGTGCCACTGCCTCACTCGTTGGTTGTGCTTCTTCCGACGACAGCACCAGTGGTGGCTCGGACGACAGCTCAGGTGGTACCTTAGTAATTTCTTTGTCGTCCTCTCCGCGTTATCTCGACCCCGTTGACTATACGGGAACCTATGAGTCGCAGATCATCGGTACGGTTTGCGATACCCTCGTTGAGTACAACATGGATCTTTCCGAGATCGTTGGCTCCTTGGCCACCGACTGGACCATCTCGGACGATGGCATGACCTACACCTTCACCCTGCGCGACGATGTTGTTTTCCAGCCGGGCGAGTACCAGGACGGTCGCGCCATGACTGCCGAGGACGTCAAGTTCTCGCTTGAGCGCTCTGCTACCGAGTCCTCCATGAACCGTCTTTCCATGCTCGATTACTGCAACGTTATCTCCGACACCGAGATTGAGTGCGTGCTTAAGGAGCCTGCAGCATCCTTCATTACTGCCTTGACCGACGCCGGCAACGTTATTGTTCCACAGGAAGAGGTTGAAGGCTGGGGTGACGACTTTGGCAACAACCTCGTGGGCACCGGTCCCTTCAAGCTCGACTCATTCGTACTTGACCAGCAGGCAACTCTTACCCGCTTCGATGACTATTGGGGTCCAGAGCCCAACCTTGACGGCGTAACCTTCAGCTACGTGAGCGATATGACCCAGGCAGCCAATGCGCTTTCCACTGGCGAAATCAACATTGCTACCTCTCTCACGGGTGAAGCCATTCAAACAGTCGAGAACAACTCTGATCTTATTCTTGAGCAGACCGAGGCCCTGCATGTTGCCTATGTCTACTTCAACCAGGTGGAAGGTCCTACAGCCGACCAGAACGTTCGCCGTGCAATTCTTATGGCGATCGATCGCGACGAGCTTGTTGAAGGTGTTTACCCTTACGGCGAGGCTACCTCAGCCTGCCTGCCACTTCCAAAGGGTAGCTGGGCCTATGACGAGTCTATCGAGGAGCTTGTTCCTGATTACGATCCTGAAGCAGCGCGTGAGCTGCTTGAGGAAGCTGGCTACGGCGATGGTTTCGAGATTGATCTCTACATCTCCAATACCGAGGCGCGTAACCGCATGGCCACGATCGTTCAGCAGAGCCTTGCTGAGAACCTGGGCATTACGGTCAACATCAACGCGAGCGACTGGGGCACCTTCTCCGAGACGGCAGCTTCGGGTACCGCCGATATGTACGGCATGAGCTGGACTTGGTACCCCGATCCCTACTTCTTCCTGAACCAGCTGTTTAGCTCAAGCATGATTGGCTCAACGGGCAACGGCGCTGGCTTCGATCACGAAGAGGTCGACGAGCTCCTTACGCTTGCCAACTCGGTAACCGATGAGGACGAGCGTGCCGCCTACTACCAGGAAGCACTTCGCGCCATCATGGCATACGACCCCATTCTCGTATATGCCTCTGAGTACGTGAACACGGGTCTCACCTCAGATGTTGAGGGTTATGTCCAGCGTGCAGACAACAAGGTAATCGTCTGCAACGAGGAAGTTAACATCTCGCTTGCGTAGTTTTACTCGCACAGCCGAGAGATACAGCCTTGAACCCGGCTCCGTATGGGGCCGGGTTCGGTATATGTGAAAGGTGGGACTCTTGTGGCAAGGACAATCATCAAGCGATTGCTACAGACCATCCCCGTGCTCTTCGTAGTGGTTACGCTTGCCTTCGTATTGACGCGTATGATTCCTGGCGACCCCGCGACTCAGATGCTTGGTCCGCAGGCATCACCCGCTGCCATCGCCAAGCTTCAGGAAGAGATGGGACTCAATCTGCCTTTGGGCGAGCAGTATATAAACTATCTCTTGGGTTTGCTCCAAGGCGACTTCGGCTATTCCTATACCTACAGCGGAACAGTTCTCCCTGTTATTCTTGAGCGTCTGCCTGCTACGCTTTCCATCACGCTTACGAGCCTGGTGCTCGCACTGTTTTTGGGCGTGATTATTGGTGTGGAATCGGCAATTCGGCAGAACACGTGGTTTGACTATGTGTTTATGGTGCTCGCTCTTGTAGGTGTATCGATGCCGATTTTCTGGCTTGGTCTCATGCTCGTACTTACCTTCAGCGTGAATTTAGGATGGCTGCCTGCTATTGGCATGGGATCATGGTCGCTGGGCATCGGTAATGTAATAAGTCACATGGTATTGCCGGTTGCCTGTCTTACCACTATTCCCACTGCGACCTTTGCGCGGATTACGCGCTCGAGCATGCTTGAGACGGTGGGCGGCGAGTATATCAAGGCCTTGCGCTCGCGCGGCATTAAAGAGAGTGTCATCGTTTGGAAGCATGCCTTGAAAAATGCCCTACCACCCATCGTAACGGTGCTTGGATTGCAGCTTGCTTCAGCCTTTGCTGGCGCGATCCTCACTGAGAGCATTTTTTCGTGGCCGGGCATTGGAACACTTATCGTGAATTCCGTGAACAGTCGCGACTATGCACTTATCCAGGGCATTGTTTTGTTCTCTGCCGTTGTATTCGTTTTTGTGAACTTGGTGGTTGACATCATCTACATGCTTATCAACCCGAAAGTGTCTTATGAGGCAGGAGGTGAGGCGTAATGGCTTCCGAGAAGCAAAGTCAAAAGACGCCGCAGGTAGAGCAGACGCAGGTGGCGGTGCAGAGCGTGGATGCTTCTGTGGCTGCTGGTGCTTCTGCGAGCGAAGCCGTTGCCACTGCCGATGCCCCCATGAGCGAAGCAGCAGTTCTTGAAATGCTCAAGCGCGAGCGTTACATGAATAATGCTTGGCACAAGCTCACCCGCAACAAGATGGCTATGGTTGGCCTCCTGATCGTATGCATCATGGTGCTCATGGCAATCCTTGCTCCTATCATCGCTCCCTATGATCCCAATAGCTTTACTATTTCTGACGCCTACCAGGGTCCAGGCTATGACGGGCACATTTTTGGAACCGATGAGTATGGTCGCGACCTTCTCTCGCGCATTATGTACGGTGCACGGGTGTCGATCTTCGTTGCCGTTGGCGGCACAGTTTTTGGTGCGCTCGTTGGTGTGCTTTTAGGTCTTGTGGCAGGATTTTTTGGTGGCATCGTTGATTCCATAATCATGCGTATCATGGATGGCATGATGGCCTTCCCGTTTATTCTTCTCGCCCTCATTCTCATGACAATCTTAGGGACCGGCACACAGAATGTGATTCTTGCCATAGGTATTGCTAACGTGCCGAACTTTGCGCGAGTTGTTCGTGGGCAGGTTCATATTGTGAAGAATGAGGAATACTGCAATGCCGAGCGGGTGCTCGGTGCCTCTTCAGCGCGCATTCTGTTCGGGCATATTCTGCCCAACGCGCTCTCGCCAATCATCGTCTACTTTACCTTGAATACCGCAAGCGCAATTATCTCGGAGGCGGCCTTGTCCTTCTTGGGTTTGGGCATTACGCCGCCGGACGCATCGTGGGGCAATATCCTTTCGGGTGGGCGCAACTGCCTCAATACGGCGCCACATATTGCTGCCATCTCGGGTTTGTTTATTTTGCTTACCGTACTTGGCTTCAATTTGCTGGGTGACGGTATCCGCGACGTGTTCGATCCCAAGCAGAAGCAGTAAGGAGGCACGATGTCTCAGACGACAGCCAATAAGCGCCTCCTCGAGGTGCATGACCTCAAAACTTATTTTCACACGGCAGCAGGTGTTGCCAAGTCGGTTGACGGTGTAAGCTTCACGCTCGACAACGGCAAAACCCTCGCCATTGTTGGGGAGTCAGGCTCTGGCAAGAGTGTGACTGCCTCGTCGATTATTCGTCTCTTGCCTAAGACGGGTCGCATTGAAGACGGTTCGATCGAATTCGATGGCATCGACATGCGTGCAATCGATATGAAGGAACTGCTTAAGATTCGCGGTAACGACATCGCGATGATCTATCAGGATCCCATGACGACGCTTGATCCAGTATTCAAGATCGGCAGTCAGATGATCGAGCTCATTCGCACACATGAGGATGTGACGAAAGAGGAAGCCCATGCTCGTGCCGTGGAGATGCTCCGCGCAGTTGGCATTCCCGAGCCCGAGCGCCGCATGGATTCGTATCCCTTCGAGCTATCGGGTGGCATGTGCCAGCGCGTCATTATCGCTATGGCTATCAGCCTGCACCCCAAATTCATCATTGCCGATGAGCCCACCACCGCGCTTGACGTGACGGTGCAATCGCAGGTACTCGATCTGTTAAAGAGCTTGCAGGATGAGTTTGGAACCGCGATTCTGCTCATTACCCATAACCTGGGCATCGTGTGGAAGATGGCAGACGACGTCATGGTTATGTATGCGGGGCGCACAGTTGAGCATGCTTCGACACCGGAGCTTTATAGCAATCCCTTGCACCCCTATACCTGGGGCTTGCTTGATTCCATGCCCAAGCTCTCGGATGATGCAGACGCCGACCTGAAGGCAATACCTGGTGTGCCGCCTGATTTGCGCCTTACTGGCACCTGCTGCAACTTCTACAACCGCTGCCCGTATATGACCGAGATCTGCAAATGCGAGGTGCCCGAGGTTCGTGAAGTGGCACCTGGCCATTTCGTAGCATGCCATCGCCAAGACGGCTCGGGGAGCCTGGTGAGGGGAGAGGTGAACCAATGAGCGATATAACTCAAATGCGTGAGGATACGCCGGCGGCAGTGGACGCTGTACCGGCGGCGAATGCCGCAGCAGCGGGCAACGAGCGCAAGCCGATTCTCTCCATCAGGAACTTGTGCAAGGACTTTAAGCTTCGTGGGGGCGGGCTCTTCGACAAGCCCAAGGTTCTGCATGCTCTCTCGGACGTGTCGCTTGATGTCTACGAGAACGAGACCTTAGGCATCATCGGTGAGTCCGGCTGCGGGAAGTCGACCCTGGGTCGTTGCATCGTGCAGCTACATCGGGCGACCTCCGGTGAGATTCTCTACGAGGGAAATGACATCACCACTTTCAAGGGTGCTGAGCTCAAAGCCATGCGCAAGAACATTCAGATGGTGTTCCAAGATTCCTATTCGTCGCTCGATCCGCGCTTTACCGCGGCACGCGCAATCGAGGAGCCGCTCAAGATTTACAAGAGTGAGCCCGACAAGCAAAAGCGTGAGCAAATCGTGTTCGACCTCATGAAGGAGGTTGGCCTCGACGTGCAGCATATGGAGCGCTATCCGCACGAGTTTTCGGGTGGTCAACGTCAGCGCATTAATGTGGCACGTGCGCTTGTGCTCGACCCGAAGATTATCGTCTGCGACGAGCCAGTTTCGGCGCTCGATGTTTCCATTCAGGCGCAGGTGCTCAACCTCTTCCGCCGCTTGCAACGCGACCGTGGCCTTACCTATCTTTTCATCAGTCATGATCTTTCGGTTATCAAGCACATCTCCGATCGCATTGCGATTATGTATTTAGGACGCGTGGTGGAGCTTTGTCCGGCGCGCCGTGTGTACGAGAATCCGCTGCATCCTTACACGCAGGCTCTGCTTTCGGCGGTGCCGCCCGAGAGTCCTTTCCAAAAGACAGAAGAGCTCAAGCTCACAGGCGAGATTGCGAGCCCTGTGGGCGATCAGCCGGG
>CAYWNN010000012.1:0-1557 GCA_964459685.1 uncultured Coriobacteriaceae bacterium | reverse complement strand
ATGGCGCCAAGCAAAGAAGCGCTGCACAAGGAAGTTCTCGACCATACAGACGAGCTGCTTAAGCTCTGCTGCGACCTTATCAAGATTCAAAATCAAAGCCCGATTGACAGCCAAGAGCCAGGCATTGCATTCGTGGAGCGCTACCTTGCCAATGCTGGCATTGCGAGTGAACGGCATATCGGCAGTAATGGAGCTGAGTATCCGGTGCTCACCGCTCATCTGGGTAGAACCGATGGCACGGGCTTTCGCGTAGTGCTCAACGGGCACGTGGACGTGGTTCCTGTAGGTGAGCGTGCGGGCTGGAACTTCGACCCTTTCGCAGGCGAGGTACGCGACGGCAAGATTTTGGGCCGTGGTGCTTCGGACATGAAGTGCGGGCTGGCGGTGCTGCTCTTTAGCATGGCGCTTTTGAAGCGTTCGGGGGCAGAACTTGCGGGTGATATTCGCTTGCATGTGGTATGTGATGAAGAAATCGCAGGTACCGGTACCCGCTGGCTTTGTGAGAATGGCTTTGCCGATGGCGCGAACGCCGTCATGGTAGGGGAGCCTACTGGCCACGACACGATCGAGATCGGTCAGAAGGGCATTCTGCACCTCACGCTCACCGCGCATGGTACGCCCGGGCACGGCTCCACCAACAACTACAAGGGAGACAACGCTATTACTAAGCTTTCTCGCGTGCTCGTGCACATAGATGAGATTATTTCGGTGCCGGGGCATTTTTTGCCCGAACACGAGCGGGCTGCAAGGAACTCTCGCACCATCGCCGAGCGCACGCTTGGACCAGATGCAGGTAACGTAATAGATCACATTTCATGCAATGTGGGTGTTATAGAGGGTGGCGGCAAGATTAACCAGGTACCGGATCGCGCGATCGCGCAGGTCGACGTTCGCCTTCCCTTTGGCACGAATCATGACGACGTTGTAGCGGCAGTCGATCGCGTCATTGCCGATAGCGATGTTGAGGGTGTTGAGGCGTCCTACGAGTGGATTGCCGAAGGCAACGTTACCGATGATCGAAGCACTCTCGTGATGAGTTTGAAGAAGAACATCGAGGCAGTGTGGGACGAGGAATGCTTGCCAGCCTACCAGTGGGCGTCAAGCGATGCTGCACACTACCGCAAGCTTGGGGCACCCACCGTGCAGTTCGGCCCAGCCAACAATGAAGGTATCCATGGATATAACGAGGACGTGGATGTTGAGGATGTGGTGCATGCAGCCGAGATCTACATGCTCACCCTTTGCGATATGCTTGGTATCTCGTAGTTCGCGCGTGCATCGTGCAAGTTACGCGGCTATCCTGTGACTATCCTGTAAGGAGCACAAGAAGAAGCCGGAATAGTACGGAAGTGAGAAGATAGCTATGGCAGATACATCTGAGGCGCACTCGGCACACGAGCTCATCACCTTCATTCAGAAGTGCCCGAGTATGTTCCACACGGCGCATACCGTGTCCGCACAGCTTGAAGCAGCGGGCTTCACCTACCTACCTGAGGGCGCAGCGTGGGAGATTGCTCCAGGCGGGTGCTATTACACGCGTCGCAATGAATCGAGCGT
>CAYWNN010000011.1:0-11156 GCA_964459685.1 uncultured Coriobacteriaceae bacterium | reverse complement strand
CATGAACCAGTTCATGCCAAAAACGCTCGTAGCTATCCTTATCAAGTGGGCAGTTAATGTAGTCGCCTACAGCCTTATTCTCCCAGCGAGATTGTCTAAAACAGATGTCCATATTGATGCTTTCACCATCAATAATGGGAGCTACGGCATCATAAAATGAAAGCGACGTATTTCCTACGAGGCTTCCGAGCTCCGAAAACAACTCATCGGAACAGAGAGGTCCTGCGGCGATGACACATCTTGTTTGAGGTATCTTCGACACGCGCTCACGGCGAAGCTCAATGTATGGGCTCTCTTCAATTGCCGCTTCAACTAATTGAGAAAAATACGCACGGTCAACCGAGAGCGCAGCTCCTGCTGGCACTGCAGCACGCCGAGCTAAGTCCAACAGAAAGCAGCCCATAAGCTCAAGCTCAAGTTTTAAAAGACCTGCAGCACTATCCGACTTCGTAGACTTAAATGAATTCGAGCACACTAGCTCAGCAAGCTTATCGGTGCTGTGAGCTTCAGATGTATACTGAGGGCGCTGCTCGTATAACAAGACAGGAATGTGACGATGTGCGAGCTGTAAGGCACATTCGCAACCCGCTAATCCCCCACCTATAACGATAACCTGTTCCACATATCTCCTAAATTGACGTATTGCATAGAGTATAGCCTGCTTCACTGAGCGAATATCTACCATCAGATAAACGCAGCACTAAACCTCGTGTTTCGTAGTTTGATAAGGATGTTATAAGTGTTGGCAGTGACATGTTAAGCTCGTGTGCTAAGGATTCAACATGCATGGGCATCGCAAGAAGTGCATTGAGCAACTTGTCATTATGATGCGAATTACTTTGTTGATTTGTGAGCGGTAGTATGCCGTAATCCATAGAGATGAGCGTTTGTAAAGCAAGGCTATCCGTGATAATTGCGGCTCCATTTTCTATAAGTAAATTTGCTCCTTGAGATGATGCAGAGAAGATGGAGCCGGGTACGGCATATACGGATCTTCCAGCCTGAGCTGCTGCAAGAGCGGTTTGTGATGTGCCAGACTTAATTCCAGCTTCAACGACGACAAGAGCCTTCGACAAGCCAGCAATCAATATATTGCGCTTAGGGAAATAATATCTTTTGGGAGTTGCACCCCATGCTTCTAAGGAAATGACTGCTCCGCGCCGCCGTCGTGCATCATAAAAAAGATCCGATGAGGAGCGAGGATATATGACATCGGCGCCACTGCCAGCACACACAATGGTACTCCCTCCCGCGTCATAACACGCCCGACCTGCAGCATAATCACAGCCAACAGCTCCTCCGGAGACCACCGTAATATTGCACTGAGCAGCAATCTTGCCCACCATGCGCGCTGCTAATAGACCATATGGTGTTGCCTTGCGCGTGCCTATAACTGATATGCATGGTCCTTTGAGCAGTGACATATCACCAATGCCTCGGATGGTGTCCTCTCGAAAATCAATGCTGTTGAGCATCGGGGGCCAAAATGCATCGTCTCGCGTTATTTCCCATCCATCAGAAGCAATGCTCACGATGCAACACCTACTCGATAAAATAGCGCCTCACTTACATCGTCTTCGATGACCTGTTCTCTTGAATCGATATCAGCGATTGTCCGCGCTACCCGGGCAACACGAAAGGTAGCGCGCCCACCTAATCCATGTTGCCGAGCAGAACATTCAAGCAATGTTTTTGCACTGGAGCTAAAGCTTCGAAGGATTGCCTCTTCACCAATTATTCCTTTCCCCATGCGTCTTTTTGCGAATACGCGCCCTGCTAACACCGATTGCATAAGTTCTGCCGATGATGCTCCCCTTCTTCCATTGAGAAGTCGTGAGGGATCAGGTCGTGATAGATGCACCTGCAAATCGATACGATCGATGAGAGGCCCACGTAACTTTGCTTGATAGCGCGCTAGAAGCTGAGCAGAACAAATACATCTATGTGTAGGATCACCCAAATTCCCACAGGGGCAGGGATTTGCCGCGGCAAGCAATAAGAATCGTGCAGGGAAGCTATAGGCTCCATCTGCACGTACCAAACGCACGCAGCCCTCCTCTAAAGGTTGGCGCAGACCCTGCAATACGGCGTTACTGAATTCAGCAAGCTCGTCTAAAAATAAGACGCCATTATGAGCTAGAGATATTTCTCCTGGTCGAACTGGTTGTCCTCCGCCTAAAAGTCCTGCGCTCGTGATGCTGTGATGAGGCATGCGAACAGGTCGTTTTCTCGCTGCAACAGATGAGATCTCTTCACCTGCAACAGAACGTATAAGTAGAGACTCGCGCATCTCCGCATCGTCTAAGTCCGGAAGAATAGAAGGCATGCACTTAGCGATAAGTGTTTTTCCTACCCCCGCAGGACCCAACATAAGTAATCCGTGCTCGCCTGCAGCAGATATAACACAGGCTCGTTTTGCGAGCTCCTGATCGTATACATCTGCAAAGTCTGGAACATTTACATAAGAAGTGGGAAGCTCTGCTGATGCTGCCAAAGCTAAGCTCTCAAGACCTTTTCTCAAGTCGGAGAGTGAATTGATGTTGCGAATATCTACGCCTTCATAGGCAGAAAAACCCGCTCCTACCAGTGTTAGTCCATGTTCCAAGGCATACTCAATGTAGGCAACCTGCCCACGTACTGGGCATACGCTACCGTCGAGGGCGAGTTCTCCTACGAATAGGCAGTCATAATATGAGGCATCATCTAATTGATTGGTGGCACGTAATATTCCTACCGCAATTGGTAAATCAAAGGCAGTACCCACTTTGCGAATCTCTGCAGGTGAGAGATTTACCATGATGTTCATGCGCGGGATGCTAAAACCTGCAGATCTGAGGGCACAGCGAACACGGGCGCGCGCCTCAAGTACTGCCGTGTCTGGCATACCTACAATGCTCATCCCCGGGATTCCTGGTGATATACCAACCTCTACTTCAACCTTAATGGCTGTTATCCCGCGTATCATGGCGGACGAAATTGATACTGTCTGCAGCGTGGATGAGACAGACATTGCTACTCTTCCCACCCAAAGGCTCCAATTAAATGACGGAGGCGTGCAGTATTCTCTCCCACAATATGTAAGGCAATAACATCGAACCGTATTGACTGAACAGATGGATGCTTTGCAAGATAGAGAAGTGCTATTCTGCGATATCTATCACATTTGCGCTTACCAACTGCAAGCTCGGGAACAACATCACACTTATTAAGGGCCAGGCGCGTTTTAACTTCAACGAGAACATAGGTACCTTCGTCATTACGGGCAACTATATCTGCCTCACCAGCTGAGCAGCGCCAATTGCATTCAATGATTGTGTACCCTCTGCGCTTGAGAAACTCACGTGCAAGGCGCTCCCCTTCATTTCCAATCGCCTTAGATGACATCCTGCTTATATCGTTATGTGTGTCGTGCTCGGGCTTAGCAAGCTTCTCAGATACTTCCACAGTGCCTCCTTTCATATGGCGTATTAAGGATGCACCGTGCTATTCGACACATATCTCATGCCGAGCCATCACGTAACTGACAGCTATTAGCAATCATGCTGTACAGATTGATAAAGCACATATGAGAGACGCGATATAGGAGAAGCTCTTACAGAAAATTCCTACAGAAGGTCGCACGATGTTGTTCGCAAAGACCATAGTGTTGAATGGCTTCAATATGGGCTTTTGAGGCATAGCCCTTGCATGAATCGAGGTGATATTGGGGCCATGTCTGCGCCATTTCTTTCATGAGGGAATCGCGTTGAACCTTTGCAACAATTGAAGCCGCTGCGATTGAGGCAATCTTTGCATCCCCGTGAATATATGCATGCTCACGGGGATGTATATGCATGGGATTGCCATCGACTAATACGGCATCTGCGGTAACCCCCGTAAGTTCAAGGGCACGTCGCATAGCAATGCGCAAGCACTCAGCCATACCCAAATCATCGATGGTACGAGCTGGAATATGTGCAGTTCCAATAGCTAATGCCTGCTCTGATATATCGTGTGCAACATTCTCACGCGCTATAGCTGAGAGCTGTTTAGAATCGTTTAAATCTCGTATGTGTGGGCTATCGGGCAAAACAACAGCGCAGACAGTGAGAGGACCTGCTATAGCCCCTCTTCCAACTTCATCAATGCCAACAACAACGCCATCGCCAGCAATCTCTCGCTGAAGCTCATACATACGGCTTACACGCAGGCGTTCGTTGGCCTCACGCTGCATACGCCTTTGAGCAACTCCTATGGCGCGTTGAACTTGTTTTCGTGGATCAGAGCTATAGCGCTCAATTAAGACGGCGAGCTCATCTGTTGTTGCAGATGAAAATTCATGAACAATAGATAGCGCGCTCGTCTTATTCACATTTAAACGCGGCGCTCGCGAATGCGTGCAGCCTTTCCAATGCGATCGCGCAGGTAATACAGCTTGGCACGGTTAACATCACCGTGGCGAACAACCTCAAGCTCAGCAATCTTAGGAGAGTGCAGAGGGAAGGTTCTCTCAACACCAACGCCAAAGCTCACCTTGCGAACCGTAAAGGTTTCACGAGATGAAGCTCCGCTAATACGAATAACATCGCCTTCAAAGACCTGAATACGCTCACGATCGCCTTCCATAATGCGATAGTGAACTTTTACGTGATCTCCGGGCTCAAGCGTAGGAACGCCCTCTCGCATCTGCTGGCGTTCAATTGCGCGAATAACATCCATGTGTATCTCCAACTTTCTACTAGAGGTGTCGACACGTATGAAACGACACATAGTTTCACAAACAACAGGAGAGTGTACTATATACAGAAGCCAATGACAACACCAAGAATTTCAGAAGGTGTGCTCTGACCTTGAGGAAATCCTGAGGATAAAACATTGTAGGCAAACATATCGGATGCCCATGAAGCGGAATAACTCACTGTGCTTCTATACCACCAGGCAACAGCCTCACCATTCAGATAGCGAATGAGGGCATTGTTTGGATCAGACTCCCAAGAAACACCCAATTCAGCAAAGAGCTGGTATTGCTCCCCTTCAGCATTGAGAATGCTGTCATGAATGCTCATACTTGCGCCATAGCTATCCGCACTCCACGCGACCTCACCTACTACTTCACGACAGCTTAAAAGCCAAATAGTGTCGCTGGTAACAGTTACTGAATCTGTAGAGCTTGAAACACCGCTATTATTCGTGAGTTTATTAACGGCAACAAGTTCACTGGTGAGCTCATCCGGCAGGATGTTAAGAAAATCGCTTTGTAGCCAGTTGCGAATAGAAGATTCCTGCCAGCCACCTTCATTTGAATCCTCATCGTTATAGGGATAGAGCTGAACCGCCTCAGCACTAATGAAGCTGAGCCCAACTAAGTCTCCGGTCGCGGAATCTGTGTCATGTAGAATGCCTGCGATCATCACCTCGAAGCTTGTCCCGTCACTGCAAACAACTTCTTTGGTGTCCTGAGTAAGCGAGCCATCTTCGTCGACGAGCTTGTAGCGAGTAGCAATCTCGAGGGCATCTTCAGAGGAGGTGGCGGCTGCGATTTCATCAGATATACGCGCTAAATCTTCCCAAGAATAATCTTCAAGTGACGCTTGTACAGAAATCTCAGAGGAGCTCGTTGCATCGCTTTCAAGCTCCTGATCGCCGTTAATGAAGCTGTCGATGAAATCAATACTGAGATTCCCCGTAAGTGTTGCCCACAGCATGCCTGCACCCAAGGCAAAGATGCAAACAGCAACTACCGGCAGAAAAAGATTTCGTTTGTTATGAGAGGATGCGTGACGCACAGACACTAGTCCTCAGAGTCGAGACCTTTAATTTGGTCGAGAACCTCTTTGGCAAGATCCTCTACTGTTTTGCCTGCTACAGCAATTATCTTGCAGCCAATTTCCTCCATCAGCACACGCGCCTCAGCAGACGCCACGTCTACCGTGGCAACATCGGTGTATGAACCAGCTACGGCAAAGGCTGCAGTATCGGTGAGTTGCTGGTCTGCAATGTCGGCAGCAGTAGTGCTTGAATGAACAAGACCAAAAACACGACGAGGATCGACATCGAAGAGCTCACGAGGAGGTTTTACATCTTGTGTATAGGTTACATTTGCAACCTTATATCCCATAAAGCCAAGATACAGAGCGAGCGGTGTTTTCGACGTCCTAGTAACACCAAATAAAACGGCGTCAGCCATTCCAAGATCTTCTGGATGAGCTCCCTCATCGTGGTCGGCAAAGAAGTTCATGCCAGTAATGCGCTTGTGGTAGCGCTCATCATTTTCACTACGCCTACCAGCAACATTTACCGGTTCTTCGCCAGTTATGGTCGCAATAATGTTTACCGCAGGACCGAGCAAGTCAATAGATGGAATGTTGCGCCTGTCGAGCTCAGAGCGTACTTCTGAGCGCAGATTGTAATCTACGAGGGTATGAAACACCGCAGCTGGCGTACGCTTGCCTGCGAAGCTATCAAGATGCTTGCGCACCGTGTCAATGGATCGAGCATTTGAAAGCCTTACAACCTTAACGACCTCTCCCGCAAACTGAGACATAGCAGCCTGCACAACGTCGTAGGCAGTTTGACCAGATGAGTCTGAAATAACATGAATGACAGGGATCTCTTGGTTGTCATCGCCATTATGTAAATTAAACGATGTCATCTATGACCTCCTCGCGTGAAGCTCATGAATTGCATCTGCGCATCACAAGCATGGTAGCTGCAAACAAAGGAAGCATTATTTCTTACGAGCAAGAGCTCCTATATTGGCAATTCCTTCGAATACATCACAGAATACATTGAGCAAGCATAACCTATTGGCGCGCAATTCTTCATTCTCATCCATAACAAGCACTTCGGCAAAGAAACTATCAATGGGTGCGCGCAGAGCTGCTAATACGCTCAGCGCCTCATCGTAGCGATTCTCTTCGAGCGCTGCATGTATGTTGTGCTTTGCATCAACACATGCATCATAGAGAGCCTTCTCTGCTCCGACCAGCACATCCTTGTTAACCTCAGTTCCTAAGGATTTATCGGTAAGATGCGCCGCACGTGCATAGGCAACAGCCAAATCTTCAAAGAGCTCAGGCTGACTGGTTCTTGCATCCTCCAAGGCATGCACGCGATACATAAATGCCACTGGATCAACAATATTTGTGGCAGAAACTGCCTCTATGGTATCGGCAGAGACCTTTTCATCCTTGGCGATCGTCTTAAGGCGCCCCTGCATAAATTGAATAATCGCAGCGAGGATTTCATCAAAGTTGAAGCTGAGGCCCTGCTTTACATAGCTATCCAAACTCGTTTTAATGAGCGTTTCAAGCTCTATTGGAGCAGCCATGCGATCGGCGAGGGCGCGAAGGATAGCAATAACGCCAATTGCGGCACGACGAACAGCAAAGGGGTCGGACGAGCCGGTAGGAGGCTCCCCTATAACATGCATGCCACAGATAGTATCAAGCTTGTCAGCTATGGCAACAGCACAAGCTACATCGGTAGAAGGGGGTGTGTCCTTAGCGAAACGAGGACGATAATGCTCTGCAATTGCTGTTGCAACCTCAGGAGCCTCACCCTGCGCCTTTGCATAGTAGCCACCCATAACGCCTTGCTGAGAGGTAAATTCAACGACCGCCTGGCTTACGAGATCTGCCTTGCATAGATAGGCAGCACGCAAAGCGTATTCTGCGGTTTCGGCGTCCATATGAGTTTGGGCAGCGATGTTTTCCACCACTGCTTGCATACGAGAAAGTTTATCGCGCATGCTCCCTAGGCGCTCATGAAATACAACTTGAGAAAGTTTCTCCACCCATACATCCATGGGAACCTTAAGATCTTCTTCGTAGAAGAACTTGGCGTCATCAAGGCGGGCTCGTACAACACGTTCATTGCCCGCAATAACGGTTTGAGAAATAGCATCATCTGCATTAGAAACAATAACAAAGTTACAGGTTAGCTCACCCTGCTGGTCGTAGATAGGGAAATATCGTTGGTGCGAAAGCATCGATTCGCAAATGATTTCATGGGGAACATCTAAAAATTCCTTATCGAAGGATCCCACTAACACCTGTGGCCACTCACACAAATTAACTACCTCATCAAAGGTTTTCTGAGGCATGTCAACACGAGCTCCTTTGAGCTCTTCCTCAACGCGAGCAACTCCTTTGCGAATAACATCGATGCGCCTCGGGGCATCAAGCACATAGCCACGCTCGAGTGTTGCCTCATATTCTGCAGGCGATGGCACAAGCATAGCGTCTGGATGCAAGGCACGATGTCCATAGGTGATATTTGATGCATGCAATGAGCCATAACGTACAGGCACGATCTCATCACCAAATAAGCTGCACAACCAGCGTATAGGACGACAAAAGCTTACTTGTTCTGAGTCCCAACGCTGCGAACGAGGAAATGAGAGCTGCGCGGTGATGCGCTCACATATCTGAGCGAGAAGGGGCAATGCAGGATGGGCGGGCTCATCAATAAGGGCATACACATGCTCCTCACCGCGTTCATCTTTACGAATTTCTAGCTCATCTACCTCAACGCCTGCCCCTTTGGCAAAACCAATCGCCGCCTTTGTAGGAACACCATCACTAAAGGCTATGCGTGTAGCAGGCCCTCGAGATTCCTTATGGATGGCTTCAGTGTGCTCAGGAACATCGCTTACAAGAACAGCCAGGCGACGAGGACTAGATATACAACGTATATTGCTATAGCTCAAACCGCTCTCAACAATATGTGAAGCAATGAGCTCTTGTATTTGCTTAGTTGCAGCAATGAGCGGGCCAGATGGAAGTTCTTCACATCCAATTTCATACAAAAAATCGCGTGTTGTGCTCATCCTAGCCAACCTCACTTGTCTTATGAGCCTCATCTAGATAGGCAAGATATGCTTCGCATGAACGGCGTGCAATGGTCCGAACGCGCAAGATGTAATTTGAGCGCTCAATAGCAGAGATAGCACCACGACTGTCAAGCAAATTGAAGGCATGGCTGCATTTAAGCACGCAGTCATAGGCAGGATAAGGCAGCTTGGCGTCCAAGCAAGAAAGGCATTCCTGCTCATACTCGTCGAACTTACGCCTCAACATATCTACATTGGCAACCGTGAAATTGTAGGCACTAAACTCACGCTCGTTTTCGAGGAATACATCACCGTAGGTTACCTCGGTGCCATCAGGCAGGCGGCTCCACACCAAATCAAAGACGGAGTCTACCCCTTGTGCATACATGGCAATACGCTCGAGTCCGTAAGTAATTTCTAATGGCGTAGGATTGACCTCAAGACCTCCTACCTGCTGGAAATAGGTGTATTGAGTTACTTCCATTCCATCGAGCCATACTTCCCAGCCAAGACCCCATGCACCCAATGTGGGACTCTCCCAGTCGTCCTCTACAAAACGGACGTCATGCTTGTGAGGATCAAGACCGATGGCCTCAAGTGAGCCCAGATACAAGTCCTGGTTGTTGGGAGGAGATGGCTTCAAAATGACTTGAAATTGGTAGTAATGCTGGAGTCGGTTGGGATTTTCACCGTATCGACCGTCAGTAGGACGACGACAAGGCTGAGCATAGCATGCATACCACTTGTCAGGTCCAAGCGAACGCAATAATGTAGCGCTATGGAAGGTGCCTGCTCCCACTTCACTATCGTAGGGTTGCATAATCGTGCAGCCCTGCTCCGCCCAGTAATGCTGGAGCGCAAGGATCATCTCCTGAAACGTCATAGCCGTATTGCTCATACTATCTTGCGTACCTTTCCCATGGCTGTAAGCATCCACATTCTACAGGGTTGTAATATCTTCAAAGGGCCAGTAAATGAGCCACGCACGTGAAGTAATGCTATCAATACTAATCGCACCAAAATAACGTGAATCGAGTGAATTAGCTCTGTTGTCTCCCATTACCCATACATAGCCTTCAGGCACAGTATACGGATAGACAATGGGCCCATCGAGCACCTCTGAACTCCATTGATTGAGCGCTTCTGTTGCGCCGGTGGTATAGGGCTCATCAAGTGCGACGCCGTCAACATATACCACACCGTCTTGGATATCGATAGTTTGGCCAGCAACGGCAATAACGCGCTTGATTAATATTGTTTCGTCATCTGTGGGGTCAACAAAGGTAACAATGTCTCCTGCCTCTGGATCACGAAAAAGGTAGCTAATCTTCTCCCCCACCAGTCGATCGTAAAGCTGAATCGTTTCAAGCATGGAGCCCGTTGGAACAACAAAAGGCTCAGCAACATACACACGAATCAGAATGGCAAAAACAAAGGCAAATCCAATGGCTAAGAGCCACGAAAGAATTGAACGCAGACATCCAGAAGGCGGATCGTCCTGCTCTGTGTACTCAATATGTTGATAGAAGTTTATATCCTCAGATGGCTCCACATCATGAAAGTCGTTCGTAAAATGCTTAGCCATCTAGCTCACCCTAACGCTGCCTTCACTGTTTTTTCTGCCTACCACTGTAGCAAGATGAGCCGTATCACATCCAATTTGACGAAGATATTCACGATCTTTATCTGTGAGCTGCGTCGATGTAAGCAAGTCTGGTCTCAGACGTGCTGTTCTTTCAAGACTGTTTTGGCGACGCCACCTATCAATCGCCTGATGATCGCCAGAGAGAAGAACCTCAGGTACATCCATGCCACGAAATGAGGCAGGGCGGGTATATTGCTCATACTCAAGAAGGCCGCAGGAAAAAGATTCTTCTTGGGCACTTGTGCTGTCGCCAAGTGCTCCCTCTAAGAGACGGATAGTGGCGTCTAATACCGTCAAGGCAGCAAGTTCTGCTCCCGTTAAAATGTAATCCCCTATAGAGATCACTTCGTCTGCTAGTGAATACACCCGCTCATCGATGCCTTCATAGCGCCCGCAGACCAAAAGCAACCTATCCATCATGCTCAAGCGCTCTGCATCAGCCTGCGTAAAGCTCTGTCCGCAGGGGCTAAACATGACAATATGGGGCTTTACCTCCCCTTGAGAGGCAACATCTTCAATGGCTTCAAACAACGGCTCAGGCTTCATAAGCATGCCTGGACCACCACCAAAGGGGGCATCATCTACTGTCCTGTGCCTGTCATGCGTCCAATCGCGTAAGTTATAGGCATGAAAACTAAAGAGGCCAGACGTCTGTGCACGACCCATGATGGATGCATCCATATAGGGTGCAAACACCTC
>CAYWNN010000010.1:0-11420 GCA_964459685.1 uncultured Coriobacteriaceae bacterium | reverse complement strand
CCTTTACAGACGAGATTGTTCCGGTAACCGTGAAGCAGCGCAAGAGCGAAATCGTATTTGATACCGACGAAGGTCCACGTGCCACCTCTATCGAGTCGCTCGCGAAGTTGCGTCCTGCCTTCAAGCCGGATGGCATTGTAACTGCTGGCAACGCCTCCAGCATCAACGATGGTGCTGCTGCTTTGGTAGTCATGAGCGAAGAGAAGGCACAGGAGCTTGGTGTTGAGCCTCTTGCCACCTTTGTTGCCGGTGCTTTGGGCGGCGTAGACCCCACCATCATGGGTATTGGTCCTGTTGCAGCAACCCGCAAGGTTTGCGAGAAGGCTGGCTACAAGGTAGAAGATTTTGATTTAATTGAGGCTAACGAGGCATTCGCTGCACAGGCATTGGCAGTGGCTCGCGAGCTTAACTTCGATCTTGAGAAGACAAACATCAACGGTGGTGCCATTGCTCTTGGTCACCCCGTGGGTGCTTCTGGTGCACGTATTCTTACCACACTGCTGTACGCCATGAAGCACACTGGCGCACACAAGGGTCTCGCAACGCTGTGCATCGGCGGTGGCATGGGCTGCGCCACGATCGTTGAGATGTAAAGGGCATAAGGAGGCTATCCACATGAGTTTTGTAACTTGTGAGCTTGAGGGTGCTGTTGCAGTAGTTACCATCGAGCGTCCTCAGGCTTTGAATGCATTGAACCCTGAGGTCTTGGCAGATCTCAAGGCAGCATTTGAGTCGATCGACCAAGAGACAGTACGTTGCGTCATTCTCACCGGTTCTGGTGAGAAGAGCTTTGTGGCAGGCGCTGACATTGCTTCGATGTCAACGATGACCAAGGCCGAAGGAGCTGAGTTCGGAAAGCTCGGCAACGATATCTTCCTCATGATTGAGAACTTCCCTCTGCCCGTTATTGCGGCAGTGAATGGCTTTGCGCTGGGTGGTGGCAACGAGCTTGCCATGAGCTGCGACATTCGCCTGTGCTCTGAGAATGCCGTCTTTGGTCAGCCAGAAGTTGGCTTGGGTATAACGCCTGGCTTTGGCGGCACGCAGCGCCTTGCCCGCTTGGTAGGTCTTGGCATGGCCAAGCAGCTGGTGTATTCCGCTTTGAACATTGATGCTCAAGAGGCTTTGCGCATAGGACTGGTAAATGCTGTCTATCCAGCTGAAGAGCTCATGGATGCAGCAAAGAAACTCGCAACCAAGATTGCCCGCAATGCACCCATTGCTGTGCGTAATTGCAAGAAGGCTATGAACGAGGGCATTTCTCTTCCCATTGAGAAGGCTGTCGAGGTGGAAGAGGAGCTCTTTGGTGACTGCTTTGAAACTCATGACCAGGTAGAGGGCATGGCGTGCTTCTTGAGCCGTGAGAAGCCCAAGCCAAAGGCAGTCTTTACCAACAACTAATGTGGGGACTGTGTGGGCTGCAGGCATAAGCTTGCAGTCCACTACTGCTGTTTGAAGGGAGAGTACGTTTACATGAAGGTTGGAATTATTGGTGCTGGCACTATGGGTCAAGGCATCGCCAAGGCCTTCGCTCAGTCTGGCTGGGAGGTCGCTCTGTGCGACATCAAGCAAGAGTGGGCAGACGCTGGCAAGGACAAAATTGCCAAGGGTTACGCACGTCTCGTCGAGAAGGGCAAGCTTTCTCAGGAGGACGTAGACGCCCGCGTTAGCGCAATTTCCGCAGGTCTTAAAGAGGATCTGTGTGCAGACTGCGACCTTATTGTCGAGGCAGCCTTCGAAGACATGAAGGTAAAGCAAACTACCTTTGCTGAGCTGGACAAGATTTGTAAGGCTGACTGCTTGTTCTGCTCGAACACCTCATCGCTTTCCATCACCGAGATTGGGAAGGGTGTTGAGCGTCCGGTTGTAGGTATGCACTTCTTTAACCCTGCCGACCGCATGAAGCTCATTGAGGTTATTGCTGGAGTAAACACTCCTGCCGAGGTAGTGGATCGTATCGTTGAGATTTCCAAGGAAATTGGTAAGACGCCTGTTCAGGTAAATGAGGCTGCAGGCTTCGTGGTGAACCGCATCCTTATCCCCATGATTAATGAGGCAGCCTTCATCAAGATGGAGGGTGTTGCCAGCATTGAGGATATCGATGTTGCTATGAAGCTGGGAGCCAACCACCCCATGGGTCCCTTGGAGCTTGGCGACTACATTGGCTTGGATATTTGCCTGGCTATCATGGATGTTTTGTACGCCGAGACTGGCGACTCCAAGTATCGCGCCTGCCCCTTGATTCGCAAGATGGTGCGCGGCGGCAACCTTGGTGTGAAGAGCGGTAAGGGCTTCTACGTATACAACCCCGACCGCAGCAAAACTGCGGTTGATCAGCTCTAAAGGAGGTTTGAAGTATGGACTTTTCCCTTACACGAGAGCAGCAACTGGCTCAACAGATGTTCCGCGACTTTGCCATCAACGAAGTTGAGCCTCTTGCAGCTCAGGTTGATGAGGAAGAGATGTTCCCTGTTGAGACAGTCAAGAAGATGGCTAAGCTCGGCATGATGGGCATTTACTTCCCCAAGGAGTACGGTGGCGCAGGTGCCGACATCCTCACCTATTCGATGGCTGTTGAAGAGCTTTCGAAAGTATGTGGCACAACCGGCGTTATCGTTTCTGCTCACACATCCTTGTGCGCTGCTCCTATTTTTGAAGCAGGCACCGAGGAGCAGAAGCAGAAGTACCTGCCCAAGCTTTGTAGCGGCGAGTGGCTTGGTGCCTTCGGTCTTACCGAGCCAGGCGCTGGAACCGATGCCCAGGGTCAGCAAACGGTAGCCGTTGATGCTGGCGACCACTGGGTACTTAACGGCTCTAAGATCTTCATTACCAACGCTGGTCATGCCGACGTCTTCATCATCATCGCCATTACCGGTGAGGTAGAGGATCGTCGTGGCCGCAAGCAAAAAGAAATCTCTGCCTTTATTGTTGAGCGTAGCTTCGAGGGCTTCTCCGTTGGTAAGCCCGAGGCAAAGATGGGCATTCGTGGCTCTTCTACCTGCGAGCTTATTATGCAGAACTGCATCGTTCCTAAGGAGAACTTGCTGGGCAAGAAGGGTCGTGGCTTCCAGCTCGCTATGGCCACCCTCGACGGCGGTCGTATTGGTATCGCCTCACAGGCTTTGGGCATCGCTGAGGGCGCACTTGAGAAGACTGTTGAGTATGTCAAAGAGCGTCGTCAGTTTGGTCGTCCCATTGCTGCCTTCCAGAACACTCAGTTTGAGCTTGCAGAGATGAAGGCAAACGTAGACGCTGCAAAGTATTTGGTGTATCGTGCCGCCCAAGCCAAGCAGGCAATTCTTGATGGCGCACGTGGTCGCTACTCGGTAGAGGCAGCTGAAGCCAAGCTCTTTGCCTCTCGTGTGGCATCTGATGTTACCCGCCGCTGCGTACAGCTCTATGGTGGCTATGGCTACACCCGTGAATATCCAATCGAGCGCATGATGCGCGATGCCAAGATTACCGAGATCTATGAGGGCACCTCAGAGGTCATGCTCATGGTTATCTCTGGCGCAATGCTTCACTAAGGAGGTATAGAACATATGAAAGCAATTGTTTGTGTTAAGCAGGTTCCCGATACCTCCGGTGTTGTTGCAGTTAAGGAGAACGGGCAGCTTGATCGTGCATCGATGCCTACGGTAACCAACCCCGACGACCTCAATGCACTTGAGGCAGCACTGGTTCTTAAGGAGCAAACCGGCTGCGAAGTTATCGTTTTGTCGATGGGTCCAGCACCTGCAGAGTCTATGCTGCGTGAGTGCATTGCACGCGGTGCCGACCGTGCTGTCCTTGTTTCCGGCCGCGAGTTTGGTGGTTCTGACACCTTTGCAACAAGCCAAATCATCGCTGCCGCCATTGATGAAATTGGACTTGATGACGAGGATATCGTCTTCTGTGGACGTCAGGCCATCGACGGCGACACCGCACAAGTTGGTCCGCAAATTGCAGAGAAGCTGAACCTTCCTCAGGTTTCCTACGTCACCGATATTGAGTATGCAGAGGACGGCAAGCTTACCGTTAAGCGTGCTCTTGAGGATGGCGTCATGACCGTTAAGGTTCAGACACCCTGCTTGCTTACCTGCATCAAGGAGCTTAACGAGCCTCGTTACATGAATGTCTCGGGCATCTTTGAGTGCTATGACAAACCATATGAGGTGTTCGACTACGAGCGTCTTAAGGACAATCCCCTCATCGAGGACGATACGATTGGCCTGAAGGGTAGCCCCACCAATGTGTGGAAGAGCTTTACACCTCCTCAAAAGGGTGCAGGCACCATGCTAGAGGGTGCAGATGCTCCTGCTCAGTTGGTATCCATTTTGGCCAAGAACCACCTCATCTAGCTTGAAGGGAGAGTAGAAGATGCCTGATATTTCTGAATACAAAGGCGTGTGGGTCTTTTGCGAGCAGCGCGATGGCAAGCTCATGCCCACCGACCTTGAGTTAATTAGCGAAGCTCGTAAACTCGCCGACGACCTGGGCACAACAGTTACCGGTCTTTTGTTGGGCGACAATGTAGAGGGCCTTGCCTCTGAGCTTGGTGGTTATGGAGCCGACGCTGTTAAGGTGTGCCAGAGCCCGCTCTTGAAGGACTACACAACCGACGGCTATGCCAAGGTTGTCTGTGATATGGCTAATAAGTACAAGCCTGAGATTCTCCTTATTGGCGCAACCACGCTTGGTCGCGACCTTGGTCCACGCTGTGCTGCTCGCCTTCACACTGGCCTTACAGCAGATGCCACACACCTCGACATTGACACCAAGAAGTATGTTGAGTACCTGAGCGAGTCGTCCTCGCTTGATCTTGAGTCTCAAACCTTCGACTATGAGGACACCAACCTCAAGATGACGCGTCCTGCCTTTGGTGGTCACCTCATGGCAACCATTGTGTGCCCGCGTTTCCGTCCTCAAATGTCTACGGTTCGCCCCGGTGTTATGCAGAAGGGCGAGTTCGACCAAGCTAAGGCTGATGCGGTCGTAGTAGAGATTGAAGACTTCGAGCTCACTGCCGATGACATCCATACTGAGGTTGTCTCAGTAGAGAAAACTGCTAAGAAGCTCGTAGACCTTATTGGTGCTGACGTTATCGTATCTGTTGGTCGCGGCATTTCTAAGGATGTCGAAGGCGGCATTAAGCTTGCTGAAGAGCTTGCCGAAGAGCTGGGCGGCGTTGTTGGTGCTTCGCGTGCACTTGTTGACGCTGGTCTTATTGAGAGCGATCACCAGGTTGGACAAACCGGCAAGACGGTCCATCCTAAGATCTATGTTGCACTTGGTATTTCTGGAGCAATTCAGCACGCTGCTGGTATGCAGGATTCTGAAACCATCATTGCTGTTAACTCCAACCCTGGTGCTCCTATTTTCGAGATTGCTCACTATGGCATTGTTGGCGATCTGTTTAAGATTGGCCCGCAGCTTCTCGAGGAGATTAGAGCTCAGAAGGCAGCGAGCTAGGTCTTTTGTTTGATGTTGGAGCGCTGAGCGTTCCCACTTTGGGGGAGTTTGTCACTCTCGTTTGGGGAGCTTGACACTTCCTTATGTACAGCAAGAAGCAGGTCGATATTGCGGCCTGCTTCTTTTTTAAAAATCTCATTACATTCGGTCCTAATTGATGCTATATTCATGCCGATGTAAGAGCTCTTTGCTGAATTTACCTCGCAAATGTAGCTTATAACCCATTTTCTTCTTCCGCTTAAAGGAGTGGGCGTTATTCCGGATCAGTTTTGTGTCATGCAGCACGCCGCCGTATTTTGTAGTGTGCTGTACATGCTTTAAGTATTCAGTCCATGTTTGAGATGGCATGTGTGTCATTGCGTTGTCCCGTAAAACAATCCATGTAGGAGAGGCAGAACAAAGGTGGCAGACGATACAGGTGAAATGCTCGACGATGTGAATGCGACTTCAGAGGTTTCTTCGCAGCTGTCAGATGAGTCCAAGGCTCCAAAGTCACGGAGCAGCCGTACCACGAGAACAACAAAGACCAAGACAACAAAGGCTAAAACTACGAGAACGCGCAAAGCAAGCACCACCAAAAAACAGGAGGCAACGGCTCATGAGGATGCCGATGCCTTGAATCGCCTTACACAAGAGGCAACACAAGCAAGCTCAGATCCCATGGCTGCCCCTCGTCAAACGCTTACCGATGTTGAACCGAGCTCGACAGAGCTTGTTTCCCAAGCCGTCGTAAATTCAAGCGTTCAGCTGGCATCAACTGGCAGTACCTCTCAGCAAGCTGATGCGACGCCAAGCAGTCCAACAACTGCGATGGGGACAGCAACGGTACGTAGAACAAGTAGGCATCGCACAAGTCAAACATCTAAGACATCGGGCGCAGCACAAAGCCAAGCTCAAAATAGTCAGAATGCTCAAAACTCACAGGCTGCCGCACAAAGCAGCGCACAGCAACGCGCTCATCAGCGTAACAATAACCGCCGCCGTAATCGCCGCAACAATTCAGTAGATCTCAACCGTGAGCCCTCACTTACGCTTGATGAGCTTCAGAACATGAAGGTGGCTGAGCTGCGCGCCAAGGCAGAAGAGTTAGAGCTTGATGCAACAGGAATGAAAAAAGCCGAACTTGTCCAAGCAATTTATGAGAAGGCTGCCTATGTAGAAGGTTTCCGCACGGTAGCAGGCATTCTTGATATTCACAGTGATGGCTACGGCTTTTTGCGTTCCGAAAACTACATGCAAGGCGACAATGACGCCTTTGTATACCAGCAGATTATTCGTCAGTATGAGCTGCGTCGTGGAGACTACGTAGAAGGTGTGGTAGCACCTAATGTTTCAAACCTTAAATTCCCGCCTTTACAACGCGTGCAGCTTATTAACGGCAAAACACCTGAGGAAATTAAGTCTCGAGCACGCTTTAAGGACCTCACACCAATCTATCCCAATGAACGACTGGTCATGGAGAATGGTAAGGATTCCATCACCGGGCGAGCGATCGACCTAGTAGCGCCTATTGGCAAAGGCCAACGTGGTCTCATCGTAAGCCCCCCTAAAGCAGGAAAAACCACCATACTCAAGCACATTTGCAAGTCTATTGCTGCCAATAATCCCGAGGTTCACCTCATCTGTTTGTTGGTAGACGAGCGTCCTGAAGAAGTTACCGACATGCAGCGCTCAATTCATGGCGAGGTTGTTGCTTCAACCTTTGACATGCCTGCCGAAAACCATACAACGGTTGCAGAGCTTGTCATTGAGCGTGCAAAACGCTTAGTTGAACAAGGGGAAGACGTCGTTGTCGTGCTTGACTCCATTACCCGTCTTGCACGTGCATACAACCTTGCAGCGCCTGCATCTGGACGCATTCTTTCGGGCGGTGTTGATTCTGCAGCACTCTACCCACCCAAGCGCTTCCTAGGAGCGGCACGCAATATTGAACATGGCGGCTCTCTTACCATCATTGCATCTGCGCTCATCGACACTGGTTCTAAGATGGACGAAGTAATCTTCGAAGAGTTCAAGGGCACTGGCAATATGGAGCTCAAGCTCGATCGCGAACTTGCAGATAAGCGCATATTCCCCGCAATTGATCCTGTGGCATCTGGTACGCGAAATGAGGACTTGCTCATTGACCCCAGCTTGCAGCCATTTGTATGGGGTATTCGCAGGATTCTTGCAAACATGAACAACATAGAGCGAGCACAAACAAGTCTCGTTAAGAGCCTCAAGGCTACATCCTCTAACTATGAGTTCCTTATTCGTTCAGCCAAGAAGGCTCAGCAGGAGGAGTTTGCCGACGCTTTGTAAGGTTTCTATGGTGTTTCAGTTGCAATTTTTACTAATCGGCGGATAATAAAGCTGCTCTATCTTTTAGGGCAGCTTTTCATATGTAACGGCAAATATAGATAAGACGAAGCAGGCCGTTATTGTATCTAGAGGGTTGGCTTATACCCTGCACCTGTCTTATCTCATATATGCCAAAGGTACCTGAATGTATTCAGGTAGGAGGCGCTTGAGATGACGCGTAAGAACATACATCCTGCAGTGCTTGCGACCTTAAGCACGAGTCTGTTCATGCTGCCCACCACAGCACATGCTGTGACTACTCTGGACACACTTAAAAGAACCCTTACGACCGTTGGACCCTCTTGGGGCATATACGCAATGGGAATGGTCGCAGGCGCTTCTTTGTACCATGCGGTATGTGTGAAACGCACTGAGCGTAAAGAGTGCGAGCAAATAGCACGAGGATTTCAGACGGCAGGGCAACATTTTTCGAGCATTGCATGGTCTACGCCAGATAACTGCGATTATGAAGAGGTAGCAGAGCGCTATGTGCAAGCGATAGCTGCTCACGATAAGGTCTCTGAGCAGCCCACCAGTAGAGAATTAGACGGGGTGCCAGTTATTCCGCGCGGTCAAAGCACGGCAAGCACTTCTACTACATCGCAGTGGCAGATGAGTGTTCCCGATATTAGTTCTGATGATATGTGGCAGGCAACGCTCAGTGCCATCGATGAGCGCGCACAAGAAACTACAGACTTCAGCTTTATTGATATTGTGGGCGATGGCGACACACTTGATGAGCCAGAAGGTCTTGAGTCTCCCACCGTCTTTATACCGTTTAAGGCACCTGCTGGACATCCTGAAATTGTGGATACCGATAGCTACGTCGACTATCTCATAAGCGATGAGTTTGCGCGTAATTCCTCGAAGGCTGCTCAGCGCTCTCCACAGTTCTTCCTGAAGGTTATTGAAGGCGGAAGCCAGGCAATGCCGCGCCTTTCCGCGCAAAAGCTAGAGCAAAAAGCTTCCTCACAGGAGGCGCGCAGGCAAGGTCCTCGTCACCTTGCACAGAGCATGGCAATAGAGGCTTAAAACTGAAGTCTTAGAACATGTGCTTGTGATAGCTGCTTGTGCTGGACAGTTTTGTGCAGCATGCCGTTGCGTACAGCATATTAGTCGAGCTCAGCTCGTACTCCTGCTTCGCTTGCCTTAAGTATTTGCACCCAGGCATCGGAATGTGCTGTTTCAACTGCACGAGCAACTGCGGTTGCCTCTTTTGAGGAATTGCACACCGCAATCATGGTAGAGCCCGAACCCGAAATAAAGAATGCATCGGCACCCGCTTCTAAGGACAGGCTGCGTACTTCGTCGTAGCAGGGGATAAGTTTTTTGCGGTAGGGTTCATGCAGCCTGTCTTCACAGGCTTTGCCCAAAAGCTTGAGTTGCCCTAGACGCAGTGCATCTACCGTGGCTACACAGCGCCCCATTTGCCATATGGCATCCTCAAGCGAAACGGTAGTAGGCAGAATGGCACGTGCCTCTTCGGTGCGCACCTCTACAGGCGGAGCAATGGCAACAAAGCGCAGGCGCTTACACACGGGATCACGCACACTTATGGTTTCCCCATCGCGAATGAATGAGCTTACGACACCGCCCAAAATAGCTGGAGCCACATTGTCGGGATGCCCTTCAATTTCGGTAGCCATGCGCAAGGTTACATACGGGTCAATTGCGCGGCCATGTATTATCTGGGCAGCAGATATTCCTGCTACCACACAGGTGGAGCTTGAACCGAGCCCGCCAGAGGTGGGGATAGGGGAGTCAATAGTAATGTGCAAAGGATAGGCTTCGACATTCAAGTAACGAGTGGCTTCGAGGTAGCTTTGCCACACGAGATTATCTTCACCTTGAAAGCGCTTCTCGCAGCCATCAATGAGTAAGCTGTCCGATATGCGAAATTCAAACAGGGCTCTCAGATCGAGCGCCATGCCTAAGCAGTCGTAGCCTACACCCAGGTTGGCTGATGTTGCGGGAACACTTACACGACAACGCATAACAATCCTATAGCTCCATTGCCTCTGTAAGGGCTGCGAGTAAATCGTTAAAGTCTTCAAAGGCTTGCAGGTCGGGGTTGTCTTTGCGTATTTGCTCCGTGCTTCTAAAGAGGAATCCCGCCTTGCTCGCTCGAATCATAGCGAGGTCGTTGTATGAGTCGCCAGCAGCAAAGGTATCGTAGCCTATGCTCTGCAGTCCTCGAACAGTTGTAAGCTTCGACTCGGGGCAGCGCATATGATAGTTCTGAATAGTGCCATCATCTGCGATATCGAGCGTATTGCAAAACAGCGTTGGCCAGCCAAGTTTGCGCATGAGTGGTTGGGCAAACTGCTCAAAGGTGTCTGACAAAATAATGACTTGAGTGCGCTCGCGTAGCTCATCAAGAAATTCACGGGCACCTTCTAAAGGATCTATGTCGCTAATAACCTTCTGAATATCGAATATGCCCAGCCCATGTTTGTGCAAAACATCCAAGCGCCATTTCATGAGTTTGTTGTAGTCGGGTTCATCGCGTGTGGTGCGGCAAAGCTCATCTATGCCTGTTTGCTTTGCAAGTGCAATCCATATTTCTGGAACGAGCACACCTTCCATATCAAGACATACGATATTCAAGCTTTTCCTCCTTATAGCAACTACGCATAACGCTCAATATATGCGTCTTATAATGCCACGCTTAGCATGGCCATGACGTTGTATCTACATCAAGATAGAAGCCCTACATCAAGATGCGCGTGCATGCATCTTCAACAAACTTGCCCATGTCATCTACCTTGCACACATGATCGTGTAGAACGTCTGCGTTACGCAAATTCGAAAGCTGGGCAGGAGCAGGTATGGACGTTAGCTCAGACAGCGCATCCATACAGGCAAAGCCATCCATACCCTCACACGGTACCTGCAAAGCATTCAGTACGTCGTACGGGAATTTAAAGGGGCTTGCCGTGGAAAGTAAAACGCGCTGAACATCGCTTTGTTGTTCGCGGTCGAGTACCGCACGGCCCACTGCAGTGTGCGTATCAAGTAGCACATGGTCGCGCTCCCAGCTACTGCGAATAATTGCACGTGTTTCATCATCGCTTGCATAGCCACAGCTAAAAGTTTCTTGAATTGTGCCTAAGAGCTGCGAGGATACCTGATAGTAGCCCTCACGCGCGAGCTGCTGCATCAATGAGGCTACAAGCTCGCAGTCGCCACCTGAGACGTAGTACAGCATGCGCTCCAAGTTGGAAGACACCAAGATGTCCATCGAAGGTGAGATTGTTTTTACAAAGGGGCGTCGCCTGTCGTAGGTGCCTGTGCTAAGAAAATCTGTCAACACATTGTTGGCATTGGATGCAACAATAAATTTGGAGACGGGAAGGCCTAAGAGCTTGGCGTAGTAACCGGCAAGCACATCACCAAAATTTCCGGTAGGGACGCAAAACTCTATCGCTTCACCCAGCTTTATAGCGCCTCGGGCTACCAGCTGAGCATAGGCATCAAAGTAATACACAACTTGTGGGACAAGGCGACCTACGTTAATGGAGTTAGCGCTTGAAAGTGCAACATTGTTTTGAGCAAGACGTCCGTTAAGACTGGTATCCGCAAAAATCGACTTCACTGCCGTTTGTGCGTCGTCAAAGTTGCCTTCAACT
>CAYWNN010000009.1:0-11616 GCA_964459685.1 uncultured Coriobacteriaceae bacterium | reverse complement strand
ACTAGTCGCTCATATAATCTTTGAGCTTGCCAGATCGGCTAGGATGACGAAGCTTGGCAAGGGTTTTACTCTCAATTTGGCGAATACGCTCACGAGTAACACCAAATTCGCGCCCTACCTCCTCAAGCGTACGAGGATGCCCATCTTCTAGACCAAAGCGCAACTTAATTACCTTGCGCTCGCGATCGGCCAGACCATCGAGAACCTGTTCAAGCTGTTCATGCAACATAGAATCGGATGCAGCATCAGGCGGAGCAATTGCCGCAACGTCCTCAATAAAGTCGGAGAGTTGAGAATCTTCTTCCTCCCCTATTGGCGTTTCAAGGCTCACTGGCTCTTGGCTAATTTTCTGAATCTCGCGGACGCGCTCAGCTGACATACCAACTTCAGCCCCAATTTCTTCTGGGGTTGGGTCACGACCGAGGTCTTGCAAAAGCTGTCGTTGAACGCGAACAAGCTTATTGATGGTTTCAACCATATGGACAGGAATACGAATGGTACGTGCTTGATCTGCAATGGCGCGTGTAATGGCCTGACGAATCCACCAGGTTGCATAGGTTGAGAACTTAAATCCTCGCGTGTAGTCGAATTTCTCAACTGCGCGGATGAGGCCTAAGTTGCCTTCCTGGATAAGATCCAAAAAGAGCATGCCGCGACCAACATAGCGCTTGGCTATGGAAACAACAAGGCGCAGGTTCGCGCTGATAAGCGCTTGCTTAGCTTCAAGACCCATCTGCTCAACACGCATAAGACGGCGCATTTCAGCACGCGTAAGCTCAACCGTACCAGCTGCATGTGCTTCCAAGCGTTCTGATGCTTCAGTACCCGCTTCTATCTTCATGGCAAGGTTGACCTCTTCTGATGCTGTAAGGAGGTCTACCTTACCAATCTCCTTGAGGTACATACGCACAGGATCGCCGGTGAGCATCACCGTTGACGCATCCTGACGACTACGACTTTTTGCGCGAGTTGAGCGTCCTTTGCGCTTAGGCACCTTTACACGCGCAGTGGTACGAATTGCCTCGTTTACTGTTTTTACTTCATTGACGGATTCGTCATCGTCATCATCAAAGCCATCTGAATCCAGCATGACATCGTTATCGTCATCCATAACATCGTCGATCTCAGATCCATGAGATTCATCAGCCGTGGTGATATCAATACCTTTTGCACGTAGGGCTTCATAGAGCTCATCGAGCTCATCTGGATCGAGATCTACATCGCGAATGGAAATTTGAATATCATCTTCGGTAACTGATCCCGTATCCTGTGATTTTTTAACAAGCCCCGAAAAGGGCTCTTGAAGTTCTGCAGAAAGATTGTTCTCTTGAGGGGACTTTTTAGCAGTCACGTATCAGTCCTTCCAAAAAACAGTTTTTCGATTCTTTACCCATTTTCGTGCTCGTCAATCATAACCCGAATATGCTCGGTGAGCTCTGTGGCATGGCGCTGAAGCTGCGTTGCATCTTGAAACAAATGACGTGAGGTTTCATCTGGCAGTTCTGTATCGCTCATGAGTTGTGCCTTAATAGAACGAATTTTTCGACGAGTAGAATAGAGCTCAACAGTATCCATCAAAAATGAAATGCTTTCATCAATATTCATATTTTCTATGGGGTATTGTGCACCACCCGCTAAGAGCTGAGGCGCCTCCTGAACAACAGTAGTCGCAATTGTAACTGCCTTGCTAGGACTAATGTCGTCAGGCGCTGCAAGTATTGCCCATGCAATAGCTTCGTGGCGAGCATCTGCCCATAAAAGCGATGCCAAGCGCGTTGAATACTGACGGAAATGACTCGGATGCTGGACAAGCTGTGAAACAAGCTCACGCTCCACATGAAGCTGGCTTCTCTCATCTGCAGAAAGAAGCTGTAAGGGAGATTGTATGGCATGGGAGTTCTCATGCTGATATGAAGCATCCTGAGCTCTATTCGCAGGCATTGCTTGATGATGTTCGTTTTGAGAATAACCTGCATTTTGAATTGAAGCAGCGCGGATGAGACGTCTGGTTTCAGCTGGATCAGCACCGAGGGTGTCGGCGAGTCGTGTAGCGTAGTTGTCGAGCAGAACACTCTTCTTTAAGGGTGCTAAGAGCTCAGCTCCCGCCTTAAGTGCGGCAACGCGATTGCCAGGAACAGATAAATCGTAGGAAGCAAGCAGTGCATCTAATACAAAATCCATTAAGGGACGAGCTTCTTGCACATACTTGCGCATAGCAGATGCTCCATGCATATCCAAAAATTCAGCTGGATCAAGCTTGTTTGGCAAGATAACACAGCGTAAATCAGCTGAGGTGTCTGATATGAACAATACCGCTCGTTGTGCAGCGCGCATACCCGCACTATCGCCGTCAAACATCAAGATGATGCGCTCGGGTCTGCAGCGCTCAAGTTTTCGAATATGATCAATGGTCAAGGCAGTGCCAAGTGCTGCGACGCAGTTAGTAAATCCAGCCTCATGCATGGCTATAACATCGGTATAGCCCTCACATACGATGGCTTCGCTTGTTGAGGTAATGAACTCCTTCGCACGATTGAAGGCATAAAGCTCCTTGCCCTTATGGAATACATTCGTATCGCGCGAGTTGAGATACTTTGGATTTGCATCCTTCAGCACACGACCACCAAATCCTATTGCAGAGCCGTGTTCGTCGAAAATAGGAAACATAACGCGGTCGAAGAAGCGGTCATAGATACGACCCGAGCGCTCAACCGCTAAGTCAGAAGCAAGCATCTCCTGATTGCTAAAACCCTTATCACGCAGGTGAGCAATGAGTTTTCCATGCCCTGGCGCATAGCCTAAGCCCCAACGCTTGCACACCTCAATACCAAAACCGCGATGGTGAAGATAATTGCGTGCCTGTTGCGCATCATCTGAAGTGCTCCTTATGAGCATGGTTTGAAAATACGTTGTAGCTTCTGAAAGAGCATCCTTTATACGATTGCGTCGTGGTCCACGCGTGTGCATCTCAGATGAAATTTCAATACCCGCACGCTCTGCAAGGTATCGCAAGGCATCCATGAATTCGAGGTGTTCGCGCTCCATTACATAGTTAAAGATGTCCCCGCCTTTTCCACATCCAAAGCACTTCCATAAGCCCGTGGAAGGGTTCACCTTAAAAGAGGGGGTTTTCTCCTGGTGGAAGGGACAGCATCCCCAAAATTCACCTGAGCGCTGACGCAAGACGACTGTTTCGCTCACAAGTGAGACGAAATCTACTCTTTGGCGTATAAGTTCTTTGTCGTCTTCGAGGCTCATAATTAACAATCAATCTGCTTTATGCCTAAGTTGTTCTCTACCCACGCTATGTATGATGAAAGGTCATCACTGCCAGCGTCTGTTTTAGTAGCACCATTGGACGAAGTAATGTCTTTCACAAATACTACCGCTGCTTCTTGCATATGGATACTATGGCTTTGGTCAATGAGGGTAGCCATGAGGGAGCGGTCCTTTGATTGAGCATCTGCAGATGAATCGTCGATGCGCACCGTCGCAGGCCACATGGTCTTTTTAACAACTACGTAGCAAGCATATATGCCCGAAGCAGGCAGACAGTCTTTGGTATCACAATGCACACGGAAGCTACTGTTCATCGAGGAGCTGCCCGCAGCTGCCATCTGTTCGAGGCGCCCTTGTACATAGTGACAGCGCCCAAGGAGCGCCTGTGCGTCCGCAAGCCTTCCCTCATGCAATAGGTGACGGATACGCGTTGCAGATATGCGTTCTCCTTGAGAGCCTACAAGACGCTCACCACAAACCTTGAATCCATATTCACTTCCAATAGCAATCATCTCTTCAAGGTCGCCACAACGTCCGTAGCCCATATGAAAGTCGGTACCGACATGAATCGAGCATATGTTGAGAGCCTGGCCTAATACATCCAAACAAAAGCTCTTACACGTCGTGCTGCGAAGTTCATGAGTGAACGGAAAGGCAAGTATGCCGTGAACACCGGGTGAAACTGCTGCGAGATGCCTGCGGCGATCGGCACAGCTCAAGAGGCGCATAGACGAGCGTTCAGGTGCAACTACATCCAAGGGGTCTGGATCGAAGGTAACCGCAATGCATCGTGCATTATGACGTCGAGCATCGGATGCCGCGCGTATGAGAAGTGCTTTATGACCCCTATGTACGCCATCAAATGCACCAATCGCGCACACACAGGGTGTATCAAAGACTTTGGTATGTCTATGAGTGGTATACAGCAGACCAGCACCCGCACTCACTGGCTCGCAAAGCTCTATATGAGATGCCAAAGCCTTCCTCACCAGCTCTCTTGCATCAAAACTCGAGAGTGGGAGTGAATATACTGCGCTCATGAGCTCGCGTTCACCCCCATAATTCCCTGAGGAAAATTCATATGGCACCTAAGCGTGGCACCTCTGCGCTGCCATATGCCAACAAGCTTAGAATCGACCACGAGGGCACATCGCTCATTCTGCAGCAAGGAGGAGGCAGTTCCGAGTGCCAAGGGCTTTCCGCAAGCAGCATCTTTTGCTTCCGCATAAGACAGATAGCGAGGTGGCAAATCTAATGTTTGCACTGGGTCAAGACAGTGATTAAGTATGTGAGATACATCATGAGTATCGATATAGCTCAACTCAACACAAGACGACAGGGAGATATGTCCCGATGCTGTTCTTCTTAGGTGAGATAGATGGGCAACGGTACCAAGCGTAATACCGGTATCTCGTGCAAATGAACGCACATAAAAGCCCTTAGAAACCGTAAGAGCTATGGTCCAAGATGCGTGCTCTTCGTCAATCTCAAGAAGCTTTGCATCAATGAGTTCAACCTTGCGTTCATCAAGCTCTAAGGGCTTACCAACACGTGCAGCCTTATATGCTCGTGTACCATCCTTTGATATCGCTGAATAGGCAGGAGGACGTTGATTGTGTATCCCTATACAGCTCGACAGATACTGGGATACATATGAGGATGAAAAAAGCTCAGGGGGAACAGGTGCCTCACGAAGCGTTTCACCCTCTGCATCATCTGTAGTTGTTTGACGGCCAAAGGATATACAGGCAATATACGATTTTTGATTGAGCGTAAGTTGTCCCAAGAGGCGTGTTGCCTGACCAATGCCTAGCACCAATACACCAGAGGCAGCAGGATCTAGTGTTCCGGCATGACCAACACGGCGCTCATGAGTAGCTCTGCGAACATGGGAGACAACATCATGCGAGGAAAGTGCCGGTGGTTTATCAACGCCAATAAGGGCATGAATATTGCTTTGCCCGCGCTTCATTCATCATCCTTAGCAGCGTTTAGCAGATTCTCGAGCTCTTCAAGTACATCGTGCATGACCGACACGCAGCTTCCGCTGCAGGTAAAGCCAGCAGCTGCAGCATGTCCTCCCCCACCAAACATAGCTGCAACGAGAGATATATCAGTACTGTCTTTAGCGCGCAGGTTACACCGGACCATGCCAGAAGGCAGCTCACGTACCATAAGGGCTATCCGCGTTCCTTTCAGTGAGCGCACGGCATCTACGAGATTGCTTGCATCCTCATCAGACGCGCCTACTTCAAGCATATCTTCACGAGTTACATAGCTATAGGCTATCTGACCATGGGCAGCAGTTTTTAGACGCATCATGCAGCGAGCTTCAAGGGCAATTTCCTCATAGGAACGACTTTGATTGAGATGAAGAGAAATTGTTGCAGCTTGCCCACCAGCGCTCACCATATCGCCTGCAATGTAGAGCGCCTTCTTGTTCGTGTTTTGATATTGAAAGTTGCCTGTATCGCACATGATTCCACACAACAGGCACTGTGCGATGTCCTGTGTAAGAGCAAAATGACAGCTATCTATAACATCGGCTACTACAACCGATGCAGCTGCTTCATCGGGAAGAATAATAAAGGCATCCCCAAAAGGTGTTGTACAGGGATGATGATCGAGCACAATAACATGTTGTGCACGTTCCAATATGGCGCGTGCCTCACCAAGACGCTCAGCCTCTGATAGATCGAGACATACAAATACGTCAGGGTTCTCTGAATAGTCTTGAGGAAGCGTTAATGCAGCTGCGCCTGGCAAAAAGGAAAATGTAGATGAAAGCGGCGTGTTGTCGGCAAGCAAGGCAACAACCGACTTTTCAGGCCATCTATTCTGGATAGCCATGGCTAGCGCCAACTCAGAACCTAAAGCATCACCATCAGGTCCCGTGTGAGCACATAAGGCAATATTCTGAGCGCCAGTGAGAAGCTCCTCAATTGCACGAAACGCATCATCGCTTATGTGTTTACATTCGCTATCAAAAGGCATAATGCCTGCTCTTTCTAGGCATCGATGGGGTAACCAAACTCATCTTTTTCAATATCTAGGCTTTGAGGACGTTGTTCAAGAGCACGTGTTATACGTTCAGCCTCATCTGCAGTGGTATCAATATGAAAATCAAGATCTGGCGTGAGCCGCCAGTCAAGTGCCTGTCCAAGCAAATGACGTATTCTGCCCTTTGCACGATGCAATGCCGCAAGTACAGCATCGTATCGTTCGGGCTCGCAGCTCACGTACACATGCATAAAAGACTTATCAACAGAAACCTCAACCCCCGTTAGCGTCACTAACGAGAGTTCAGGATCTGCAATCTCGAACAACAATATATGAGCAAGCTTGGTTCGGGCGAGTTCATTAGCACGTCGTGATGCTTGATTTTGCTTCATAGCTGAACTCTTTCTCACATATTCGCATGCCGCTCGGCAATTGAAGGCTTGCTATTCTCGTATACAGTTAACGGCACTTACTCAGTGCGTGCCACCTCAACTACGCGGTAGGCTTCTAAGGTATCCCCAATATGGAAGTCCTGGTAGTTATCAAGACCAAGTCCGCACTCATAACCAGCGCGTACGCTCGCTACGTCATCTTTGAAACGACGCATTGATGCAAAGCTACCGTCGTATACCACGATACCGTCACGAACGAGTCGTACCTGATCGGTGCGAGAAATTTCACCTTCAACAACCATGCATCCGGCGGCGACACCAACCTTTGGTACGCGGAAGGTTTCGCGAACCTCGGCAATGCCCGTTTGTACTTCCTCTTCCGTGGGTTTGAGCATACCAATACGGGCAGCATCAATATCTTCAATCGCCTTATAAATGACATTGTAGGTACGAATCTCAACACCTGAGCGCTCGGCTAAGCTGCGTGCTTTCGCCTCTGGACGAACGCCGAAGCCAATAATGATGGCATTGGAGGCGTCAGCCAAAATAACGTCTGTCTCGGTGATAGCACCTACTGCAGAGTGAATGACATTAAGTCGGACCTCTGTTTGATCCATCTTGTTGAGCGAATCAATAAGCGCCTCGATAGAACCTTGGACATCTGCCTTAATGACAAGGTTAAGCTCCTTAACCTCAGCATTTGCCATAGTATCGAAGAGATTCTCAAGGGTTACATGGCGCACCTTATTGAGCTCTTCAATGCGCGCCTTCAACGAACGCTGTTCGGCAAGATCGCGAGCATCACGCTCATCTTGGAATACACGGAACTCGTCTCCGGCGGCAGGAACAGAATTCAAGCCTAAGACCTCAACAACATCGGAAGGACCGGCTTCCTTAACTGAATTGCCACGCCAATCAAGCATAGCGCGCACTCTACCATGTGCCATACCTGCAACAAGCGCATCACCAACACGGAGAGTACCGCGGTTCACCAGAAGGGATGCGACAGAGCCGCGTCCGCGGTCGAGCTTGGCTTCGATGACATAACCAGATGCAAAGGTATCAGGATTCGCCTTGAGCTCGAGAACCTCTGCCTGCAAAAGAATGGTTTCCAAGAGCTCATCAATACCAATGTTTTTCTTAGCAGAGATGTTGACGAACATGTTCTGTCCGCCCCACTCTTCAGGTATTACTCCGTGTTCGCTGAGCTCTTGACGAACACGATCGGGGTTAGCCCCATCCTTATCAATCTTGTTGACGGCAACAACAATGGCAACATCAGCAGCCTTCGCGTGGTTTATGGACTCAATAGTTTGCGGCATGACGCCGTCGTCTGCAGCAACTACGAGGACAACAATGTCGGTAATCTTTGCACCACGTGCGCGCATTGCCGTAAAGGTTTCGTGACCAGGTGTATCAACAAAGGTAATGGGTTTGCCGCCAATCTCAACTTGGCTGGCACCAATAGCCTGAGTAATACCACCAGCTTCACCAAGGGCAACACCAGTATGACGAATGGCATCGAGAAGAGAAGTTTTACCGTGATCGACGTGACCCATAACCGTTACCACTGGAGCCCTTGAGGTAAGCGAGTCGGGATCATCGTAGAAGGTGAAGGAATTTTCCTCTTCCTTTGTCATGATATGGACATCTACGCCGAGGTCGTCGGCAATAAGCTCAATGAGATCATCGGACATAGACTCAGTAAGGGTAAGCGGTGTGCCCAACAAGAACAGACGCTTAATAATATCGTTGGCGGGAACGCTAATAAGTTCAGCCAGCTCGGCGACGGTTGAACCTTGAGGAACCTTTACGGTGCCCAGCTGAGACAGATCCTGGTCGTTAGCAATAGCTTCTTTTACTGCGCGCTCTAACGCAGCTTCTGCAGCTTGCTGCTTACGACGCTCCTTACGCTTTTTACGCCTGCCGCCTGAATCACGGTTTGCCTCATCTACCGCAGCACGCGCCTCTTGCAACACGTGCTCACGGTTATATTCTTCCGCCCTTTGAGCCATACGACTGTAGTGATCATCGACGGTATCGTTGAAATCGCGACTTGGCTGCTCCGGTTTGCGCGCCTTACGGCGTGAGCCAGACTGTCTTGGCGTTTTCTCATCGTCTGCAGCTGCTGCGCTCTGACGACGTTTTGAGCGTTTCTGTGATGTAGGCCTATCGGATGCAGCACGTTCTTGAGCACTACGGCTTGTCGTTTGGCGATCCTCAAGTACCTTTTCTTGCTCTGCAATTTGAGCTAAGAGTGACGTCATCGAAGGGAGTGCAGACGGTGCGTTATCGCGAACGCGCGTGCGCTCTTCTTCCGCTTTACGGGCTGCTTCTTCCTGAGCGAGACGCTCCTCTTCAGCTTTGCGTTCAGCCTCTTCCTGAGCTCGACGCTCTTCTTCTCGCTGACGTTCTATTTCGCGTCGACGTTCAGCTTCGAGCCGCTCAGCTTCTGCCGCCTTGCGCTCAGCTTCTTCCTGGGCAGCACGCTCAGCCTCTTCACGGCGATGCTGCTCTTCGATTTGCGCAGCTCGCTCCTCCAGAATAGGTTGAAGATTCTTCCTCACAATAGATAGATAGGCATCTTCTAAGGTGGAGGATGCAGACTTTGCTGGAATAAGCATGTCCTTCAGGTAAGCAAGCATTTCCTTGCTTGTCATACCATATTCTTTAGCGAGGTCACTTACACGAGTTTTTGCCATAGGGTGTACCTTCCAGCGGATTCAATGGTGAGACTAAACAAGGGAATCTGGATCGTTTGAAACCTCAACGGAATCAAAATCGGTAAATTGCTCATGAATACCGCAATACGCAGTACCCGGACGAGCCATATTACGACATCTTGCTCCATTTGGAGCAACGTATTCGCAGCGTTTATTCCGTTCGTCATCATCCTCAATTAGGTCCGTGGCATGAGACTCAGCACCAGACATATTGCTCAAAATATCTGAACTCAGTGATTCGTAGTTAATATCAATATGCATGCCCGTAAGGCGTGCAGCTAAACGAGCGTTTTGACCCTCTTTACCAATCGCCAGGGAAAGCTGATCATCAGGAACAATTACCGTAGCGTAATTGTTTTCCTCATCGATAATTACATTGGATACACGAGCCGGAGATAAGGCATTTGCTACGCAAATAGCTGGATTATCGCTCCACTGAACAACGTCAACGCGTTCACCGCGAAGCTCACTTACTACGGTACGCACGCGACTTCCCTTTGGTCCCACGCAGGCACCAACGGGATCAAGACGATCGTCAACAGAGGATACGGCCACCTTTGATCGAACACCGGCTTCACGAGCTATTGAGCGAACCTCAACAATACCATCGTAAATTTCAGGAACCTCAAGCTCAAAGAGTCTCTTAATCAGCTCAGGGTGTGATCTGCTTACCACGATCGATGGACGGCTGCGATCTCCACGAACAGGCTGCGTGCTTGCATTTGGGTCACGAACATCAATGATGATTGCCTTAAGACGTTGGTTGTGAAGGTAACGCTCGCCTTGTGGACGCTCATTGCGCTCATCAGGGTAGCGACGCAAATCGAAGTGAGGAAGCTCAGCTTCTACCCCCTCGCGAATTTTGATAATGGTGAAATCTTGAGTAGATTGCAGAACGGTACCAGTGATGATGTCGCCAATGCGTCCTGCAAATTCACGATACACCTGCTCGCGCGCAGCGTTGCGCACAATGGCATTAATCTCCATCTTGACATGCTGAGCAGCGATACGGCTCATGTCGTCGGGAGTGACATCGAGAAGTTCAAACTCCTGGGGGTCACCGTTTTCGTCTTCTGGTGAGCCTTCCTTAGGAACACGCTCATACACATAGAATTTACCGCTTGCCCTATCAATGGTGACCTGAGCACCAAAGGGCATATGCATGCTCGATGCATAGCTTTGCGCGAGTGACTTCTCGAGACGATCGAGCAAGTAAAGCTCATCGATGTGTTTTTCCTGGCAAAGCATCATAAGCGCTTCCATCATTTCTGATGCCATGACAATCCCCCTCATCTATTGAGATTTCTCAGCAGGCTCTGAGAAGTCAAAAGTAGGCTTAATATTGCAGGTCTTGATTTCATCAAGACTAAAACTAAATTCACCGTCATCGCAGCTAAGCTGTACCTTATCCCCGTTCATACCTAAAAGCTCACCGGTATAGCGTCTACGACCTGATGTGGCATGTGTCACAAGAACAACAGTCTCATGTGCAAAACGCTCAAAATCGGATGGACGCCTCAAAGGACGATCGAGACCGGGCGAAGATACCTCTAGTACATATGAGGAAGAAATTAGGTCAAGCTCCTCAATGATTGCTGAAATCCAAGAAGAGTGCTGAGAGACTTCATCAAGCGTGATGGGTGGCTGAGAATAGCCAGCCCGATCAATGCGAATGGTAAGCACCGGTTGATTCGTTGGACCCGCAAGCTCAACATCAACGATGTCGGTATTATGAGCAGGCGCTTCATGCTCTAAAGCAGCAAGTATAGTACTGCGAATCTGTCCGCGGTCCACAAGTGCCTCCTCACGCTCTCATAAAAAAGAAGCGGGGCGAAAACTCCACCCCACTTCCCGCTTGCAACACAAAATCTAGTATACAAATACAAGCATATAAAAGGCGTTTCGTCAAGTTGACATTAGCGAACAACGATATTAACGAGACGCCCGGGAACAACAATTGTCTTTGCCACAGATTTGTCTTGAATATGCTGTTCAACGGCAGCATGTGCCTGCATCTCTATCTCCTCTCGGGAGGCATCGGCTGCAACATGAATCCGTGCACGAAGCTTGCCCATAACCTGAACAGCTATTTCAATCATCTCCGACTGCGCCTGTGACTCATCGAAGGTGGGCCATGGCTCGTTATAGATAAAGCCATCACAATGAAGTGCCTCATGATAGAGCTCTTCAGCCCAGTGTGGACAAATCGGAGCAATCATACA